>NZ_JBWJVQ010000202.1:0-39157 GCF_056339875.1 Blautia sp. ZXY-1-C6 | reverse complement strand
CCGGGTATGGAATAGATTCCGATATCCGCAACAACGATCTCACCGCCATACATGCGTCCGGGATAAAAGCACAGCCCTCTTTTGCGAAAAGCAAAGGTAACCGTAAGATCTGCCCGGAATGCAATTCCCTTCTCAAATCCGGTATCTGAGTCAATCCCGGATGGAATATCCACAGCTACTTTATACGCAGATGCCCGGTTCATTGTACTGATAAGCTCTGCATATTTTCCCTCTACAGGTCTGCTCAGTCCAACCCCAAAGATGGCATCTACTATAGTAGTATATTCATCCAGATCCAGGTTATGCACCCGGGGCACCTGATAATATTCTGCTGTTTTAAGCTGTCCGGCAGTTTCAGCAGTCATTTTCTCTTCCTTACCCGCAATATAATACCAGGTTCTGACTCCTCTCAACTGAAGCAGTCTGGCAATCGCCAATCCGTCTCCGCCATTGTTGCCGGTTCCGCAGATCACAAGGATTTTCTCTTTTTCTTTATTCTTTAATCTCTGTACAATCTCCTCAACCGTATTTAATGCCGCCCTCTCCATAAGTACCGGAGACGATATCCCGGCTTTCTGAATCGTATTATGATCCAGTTCTTTCATCTCAACAGCAGTTACAATCTCTCTCATCTGTTCACCTCCTGTTTACAATAACACATTTACATACAAGAGAAAAGCTGTGATCAGATGACCACAGCCTTGTGTTTCACAGTTATCCCTTACATCCCTTCATGTTCCTTTCTGTACTCACTCAGGTTATAGGACAAAGTCATAAGACTCTCTGAAAGATGTACGTTCTCTACCATTACATCCTCCGGGGCATCCAGATCAATATGTGCAAAATTCCAGATTGCCTTAATTCCATTATCAATTAAAATCTTTGCCATCTCTTTGGCTTTATTTTTAGGAAGAGTCAGGATCGCGATCTCAACCTCATTCTCCTTCAGAAACAAAGGAAGATCGCTCAACATCTGAATCTCAATTCCACGAACTGCAATCCCCTCAAGTACAGGATTGACGTCAAAAATACCAACCAGCTTAAATCCGCGCTTTTCAAAATCCACATAATTGGCCAATGCCTGTCCCAGATTACCGGCACCCAGAATAATCATCGGATGTACAGTATCCAGCCCAAGAATCTTACCGATTTCTGTATACAAATAGCGTACATTATAGCCGTAACCCTGCTGACCAAAACCACC
Source organism: Blautia sp. ZXY-1-C6 (assembly GCF_056339875.1). Taxonomy (NCBI): domain Bacteria; kingdom Bacillati; phylum Bacillota; class Clostridia; order Lachnospirales; family Lachnospiraceae; genus Blautia; species Blautia sp. ZXY-1-C6. The sequence goes on along the minus strand of NZ_JBWJVQ010000202.1, from coordinate 37,953 downwards.
GAAATTATTTAAGTCCTGACGAATCTGGGAAGCCGTCACATGCATCTTCTTGCTAAGATCATTTGAAGATATACGCTCTACATTCTCCTCCATCAATTCACCGAGGTAGCGGTAGTACCGCGGCAGACGCTTGATTACCGCTTTCGAAATTTCCTTAGCTTCCACAAATTTTCCCTCCTTAGCTTATCTATGTCAATTATACCCAGATGTTATTTTATTGTCAAATTAAATTTGTACTTTTTGACCAAATATTTCTGTATTTTTTTATCAATTTCATTCTGAAAAATTCCCCGGAATATCATATTTTCTTCCATGCATCCATCCGGTGCTTTCTTTTCTCTGGACAAAATCTCTTAAAATGCTTTCAAAAACAGGCATTTTCGATTATAATAGTACGCGGACAAATTACAAACGGAGGAATTCCTATGATTTTATCATGTCAGAATATCTGTAAATCCTTTGGCGAAAAAATCATTCTCAAGGATGCCAGTTTCCATATAGAAGACCGCGAAAAGGCAGCTCTCATCGGCAATAACGGTGCAGGCAAGACGACTCTGCTGCGAATCATTATGCATGAGCTCTCCCCGGATTCAGGAAACGTGGTACTTGCCAAAGATAAAAATATCGGCTACCTTGCCCAGTATCAGGACATTCATGGCCATCATACCATTTACGAAGAACTGATTTCCACCAAACAGCACATTATTGATATGGAGAACCGTCTGCGCTCTCTGGAACAGGAAATGAAAACCACCACCGGAGATGCTCTGGACAGCCTGATGAATACTTACACAAGACTGAGTCACCAGTTTGAACTGGAAAATGGTTACGCTTACAAAAGTGAGATCATGGGTGTATTAAAAGGTCTTGGTTTCACAGAAGAAGATTTCGAACGCCAGATAGAAACTCTTTCAGGCGGCCAGAAAACCCGCGTAGCTCTGGGTAAACTGCTTCTTGCCAGCCCTGACATTCTTCTTCTGGATGAGCCTACCAACCATCTGGATATGGAGAGTATTTCCTGGCTGGAAACCTATCTTCTGAATTACCCGGGTGCTGTATTTATCGTATCCCACGACCGTTACTTTCTTGACAAGTCGTAACAAAAGTTGTGGAAATCGAAGCAGGAAATATGCGTATGTACAGTGGCAACTATTCTGCCTATGCCCTGAAAAAAGCCCAGCTGCGTGACGCCCAGTACAAAGCCTACCTGAACCAGCAGCGGGATATCAAACATCAGGAAGCAGTCATTGCCAAGCTGAAATCCTTTAACCGCGAGAAATCCATCAAACGTGCGGAAAGCCGCGAGAAAATGCTGGATAAAGTCCAGCGCATTGATAAACCACAGGAGATTCAGAATCAGATGCGCATTTCCCTGGAACCAAGATTTGTCAGCGGAAATGATGTCCTTACTGTGGAAAGTCTTTCCAAATCTTTTCCCGGACAGACACTTTTCAGTGACATCTCCTTTGAGATCAAACGTGGAGAACGTGTAGCCCTGATTGGCAATAACGGCACAGGCAAAACCACCATGTTAAAGATCATCAATGGGCTGATCGATGCAGACAGCGGCAGATTTACTCTTGGTTCCAAGGTACAGATTGGCTACTATGACCAGGAACACCATGTTCTTCATATGGAGAAAACTATTTTTGAGGAAATCTCAGATGCTTATCCCACACTTACGGAAACAGAAATTCGAAATATGCTGGCAGCATTCCTTTTCACAGGGGATGACGTATTCAAACTGATCTCCGCTCTGTCCGGCGGAGAAAGAGGTCGTGTTTCCCTCGCCAAGCTGATGCTGTCCGAAGCAAACTTTCTGATCCTCGATGAGCCCACCAACCATCTGGATATCGCTTCAAAAGAGATTCTTGAAGAGGCATTGAACAGTTACACAGGAACAGTATTCTATGTTTCCCACGACCGTTACTTCATCAACCAGACAGCTACCCGGATCCTGGATCTGACCAATCAGGCAATTGTAAATTATATCGGAGATTACGACTATTATCTGGAGAAAAAAGAAGAGCTGACGGAAAAATATGCTCCGGCTGCCGCTCAGGCTGTGACAGAAGCAAAGCAGGCTTCTGATAACAAGCTTTCCTGGCAGCAGCAGAAAGAAGAACAGGCCCGCCAGCGAAAACGAGAGAATGAGCTAAAAAAAGTAGAAGCCCGCATTGAAGAACTTGAGACCAGAGATAAAGAGATCGACGAAACCATGATTCTCCCGGATATCTGCACAAATGTGGCAGAATGTGCGAAACTCAGCAAAGAGAAAGCCGCCATTACCGAAGAATTAGAAGGATTATATGAAAAATGGGAAGAACTTGCATAATGCAGGTTCTTCCCATTTTCGCAGTTTATAACTTTTTACAGGTTTCTCCGCTGCAGTGCGATCCTGCCCTGAGAACTTTTATAATGTTATAGGAACATTACCGGATAATTTTGATATTATAAAATTTCATCCAGTCTCTCTCTGATGGCAAGGATGAAATCTTTGCTGTTCAGTACTGTCACATTCTCAAGAGAAGTGATCAGTGCGAGGTCTTTTGTCATCTTACCGCTTTCAATCGTCTCCAGAGTCGCCTTCTCCAGTTTATCAGCAAATTCCATCAATTCTTTATTGTCGTCCAGCTCACCTCTTTTTCTCAGAGCTCCGGTCCATGCAAAAATAGTTGCTACAGAGTTAGTAGATGTCTCCTCACCTTTCAGATAGCGATAATAATGTCTCTGTACAGTTCCATGAGCAGCTTCATATTCGTAATATCCCTGTGGAGATACCAGTACAGATGTCATCATAGCCAGAGAACCAAATGCCGAAGAAACCATATCACTCATAACATCTCCATCATAGTTCTTGCAGGCCCAGATAAATCCGCCTTCAGCCTTCATGACACGAGCTACGATATCATCGATCAGGCTGTAGAAATATTCAATGCCTGCTGCCTCGAATTTCTCCTTAAACTCATCCTCATAAATAGTTGCAAAGATTTCCTTAAAACGTCCGTCATAAATCTTGGAGATCGTATCCTTGCCGCCAAGCCACAGGTTCTGTTTTGTATCCAGCGCATAATTAAAACAGCATCTTGCAAAACTTGTGATAGAATCATCCAGATTGTGCATACCCTGAAGCACACCCGGTCCCTCATAATGATGGATCAGCTCTTTTCTCTGCTGTCCGTCTGCACCTTCAAATACCAGATAAGCATCTCCGGGGCCGTCAATATACATCTCTGTGTTCTTATACACATCACCATAGGCATGACGTGCGATGGTGATCGGTTTCTTCCAGTTCTTAACACATGGTTCAATACCCTTCACTACGATTGGGGCACGAAAAACAGTTCCGTCGAGAATTGCACGAATCGTTCCGTTAGGACTCTTGTACATTTTCTTTAAGGTATACTCTTCCATTCTTGCCTTATTAGGAGTGATAGTGGCACATTTCACTGCAACGCCGTACTTCTTTGTAGCCTCTGCTGCATCAACAGTTACCTGATCATCCGTTTCATTTCTGTATTCCAGACCAAGGTCATAATACTCAGTGTTCAAATCAATATACGGAAGAAGAAGTTCATCTTTGATAATTTTCCAGAGAATTCTGGTCATCTCATCTCCATCCATCTCCACAAGTGGTGTCTGCATCTGAATTTTTTTCATGTTAATCCTCCTCTTTGGCTCTTATCCAGTTAATTATCATGATAGCCGAAAACAGACCGTTCGTCAATGCTTTTATACACTAAAGCAATATTTTGCGAAATAAAAGGATACTGATTACAGTTCCATAAAGCGTTCCAGAATCCAGCTCTCCCCATCCCTGCTGATTCTTTGGCAGTCCCATATCCCTGGCACTTTCTTTCAGTTTCATCTTGATCTGAACATTAGTCAGTTCCGGATTCTTCTCAAGCATCAGTGCTGCTGCCCCTGCAACCAGAGGTGTAGACATAGAAGTACCACTTTTCACTCCATATCCGTTATCTGCTCCCGGTGTACAGGCAAGAACATGATTCCCGGGCGCAACCGAATCCGGTTTACAAACACACTCAAAGGTAGGTCCCCTGCCGGATATGGCAGTCCGTCCTGTAAGCAGATCGCTGGAGCCTACTGTGATAATCTTCCGGCTGCTTCCCGGTGCTGTCACACTTCCTGCCTTCGGTCCCTGATTTCCTGCCGCAGCCACTACCACCAGACCTGCATCCCAAAGTTGTTCCACACCCGCAATCAGAACTCTGTGATCTTCTGCTCTCCTGCAGGTTGTTCCCACCGAGATATTCACTACACGTATTCCATAATATCTCTTATTCTCCAGAATCCAGCGAAAAGCCTGCAAAACATCTTCTTTCCTGCCATTTCCCGTTCTATCAAGCACCTTCAGAACGATAAGCCCACAACCCGGGGCAATTCCTCTCATCCGTCCTTCCGAAGCCCTTCCGTCACCGCCAATGATCCCACATACATGGGTTCCATGAGAATTATCATCATAAGGTCTGATACGATGTCCGATGAAATCTTGAAACGCAAGTATTCTCCCTGTAAAATCTATATGAGGAAAAATCCCGGTATCCAGAACACACACACCCACGTGCTTTCCTGTATATCCGGAATCATCTGAATTCTTCATAAAAAATCCTCCGAATCATCTGGATAATGAAATCTTACCGCAACTGTTCATCAGGTCGCTGCAAAGACAATGAACATCTGCGTCTTACTTTAAATTATTCGGAAGATTATATTTTTGTGTCCGACAGTTTCTCCTGTCATATCTCCGTTTTTCTGTAAATAAAATGTATAAAGCTTCCATGATATGCAGATACTTCTGATATGCAAAACAACAGGCATATACAGAATCTGTTACAGAAATCCCGAAAAATATCCTTATAGCAATTTCATAAAATAACTGTAACCATCTGCATAATATTAAGGAGACAAATTATGACTGCATTATTATTGATACTGGTATTTTTACTCTTTCAGACCTTCGTCCTGCTCTGCTGTGTAGCTGCCGGAAATGACGCTGCCTCCCAGGAAATCTCCGATCAGGAACAAATGGAATTTATCCGGGAATGGAAAAAAACACATTGCAGCAGCCCTCAAAAATAAAGGGCTGCTGCAATGTGCTGATAAACCTTCTACATCACATAACAGTCATATCGTATTGCTTTTCCTTTTAATATATAAGAAGGCTCTCTTCCATCAAGACAGACGCTCTTAAGAGGACGTTTTACGATAATTCTGGAAGGTCCGGCTTTGATAGCTGCATCAAAAAGATCTTTTTCCTCAGAACATGGAGGTTCAAGTTTCTGGATTCAGCTGAAGTTTTTTATTTATCAGACCGGATTTCTGTCTCTTCGGGAACATGGGATCAAGATAGATCACATCTACCGGATCCATAAGTTTCTCCATACATGACACACTGTCACCCTCTACCAGTTTCATTCTGGAAGCAATGTCTTTTAATACGGGATGCTTTCTGGCACGCCGGAGCGCATCCTTCAAAAGTGCGGCGATCACCGGATTCTGTTCGTATAATGTCACCTCATAGCCATATGCTGCAAGAAGGAAACCATCCTCCCCCATGCCTGCAGTGGCATCAATTGCTTTCAGATGTTCTCCCTCAGTTTTGACCGCACGTACCAGCATTTCATGGGAAAGTCTTCCGTTTGTAACTCTGTGCAGCATTCCTTCAAAATCTCCCTGATATGTCAGACCATAGCCGGTAAGTGATACGCCCCGGGAGTCAAACATTACTGTCAGATGTTCTCCCGGTTTGTCCATAATCGGAACATTGTTCTTTCTGGCAAAAGATTCTGCCATTTCTCTTTGCCCGCCCTTACCCAGGCAGACCGTTATCTTATCATTCATGTACACATTTCCCGCAAAATTTAATTTTCTTTTAATGCTTTTTCTATTTCAGCGATCACAATTTTGAGTGCTTTAATACGGGCATATTTCTTGTCAACAGATTCCAGTACATGCCATGGTGCAAAGGAAGTATTTGTCTTCTGAAGCATCTCATTTACAGCCACTTCATAGGCATCCCATTTCTCTCTGTTTCTCCAGTCCTCATCTGTGATCTTCCATTGTTTCTCCGGATTATTCTGTCTCTCCTGAAAACGCTCCAGCTGTGTATCCTTATCGATCTGTACCCAGAATTTAATAATGACCGCACCCCAGTCTTTAAGTTCTTTCTCAAACTCATTCATTTCGTTGTAAGCACGTTTCCAGTCATTTTCACTGCAAAATCCCTCCAGACGTTCTACCATGACTCTGCCATACCAGGTTCTGTCAAAAATAGCGATATGACCATTTTTCGGAAGTCTTGTCCAGAAACGCCATAAATAATGTCTGGCCTTCTCATGTGGTTCCGGACTTGCGATCGGATGTACTTCATACCCCCGGGGATCCAGAGCTTCTGTAATACGTTTAATGTTACCTCCTTTGCCTGCCGCATCCCAGCCTTCATACGTGATGATCACAGGAATACGTCTCCTGTACAGTTTATTATGGAGTTCCCCCAGTTTACTCTGGAGCTGTTTCAGTTCTCCCCTGTACTCCTCGTCATCCATTGTTTTATCTCTCAGATCAATATCCGACAGACGGGGAATCTGCTCCAGAGGAAATACATTCTGCAAAATCGGAACGGAATGTGCCTGATTCTGCATGGCAACTTCAATATTGCTTACCATAGTCTCCAGCACCTGAAGTTCCGCCCATTTTCTGTCACTGGCATCTATGATGTACCATGGTGCAGAGGAAGCATTCGTGTCAGACAGATACTGAGAAAATATTTTTGCACATTTTTTGTAATGTTCATTCTGCCATTTATCAAAGTCTGACACACGCCATCTGGTGTCTTTATGATCCAGAAGTAATTTTTCACGCCGCTTCTGTTCATCCCTGTCAATCTGCATAAAGAATTTCAGCACCAGATAACCATTATCTGTAAGCTGCCGCTCAAAACGGCGGATGCTGTCAATCCGCTGTGTATAACCTTCGCCTTCAATCTCGCCCGACAGACAGTCTTTACAAGTCTGCTCCATCCAGCCGGAATCCAGAAATGTAAATTTTCCGGCTTCCGGAATCTGTTTAAAATAGCGATACAGAAATGGATATCTCAGTTCTTCTGCTGTGGGAGCTGACATAGTGGCAACCTTAAAGAAACGCGGATCAATATTTTTAATGACTTTTCCGATCGTACTTCCCTTGCCGGAAGATTCCCAGCCTTCAAAGAGTACAATTACCGGGATCTTATGTTCCTTGATTTTCATCTGAAAATCATAGAGCTGACTTCTCGCTGTCTGCAGACGGGTTTTGATTTCCTCTTTTTCCGGCATATGTGCCGGAGTCCATGTTGTAAGCATAACATTGATCCTCCTTTTATTTTTCTTCGTAACTGTTCAATACTCTCACAGTCAGAGGCTGTTGAATAGTTATCCTTCTCATTAATAGAATATCTCAAATTCAGCTGAAATAATCATAACATGAAATCTGTTTATCGTAAAGCAGGTGTATGATATAAATAATGCATATTAATCGTTACTGTTCACTCCGTTCACAATAACGTAGCCAAAATTCATTCCAGATTGCCTGCGGCAATGGAATTTTGGCTTGTATGTCTCGGGATTTTGGCATATTCATGCCAAAACACCTCGCGGGATAGTGGTGTGTGAACAGTAACTATTAATTCGGTCAGGTTACTGCTCATCAGAGCGTGAAATCCTGCGTCAGATATCCTTGATGTGCGTCAGATTTTTTCTAAATCCGCAATATTTTCAGGATATTCCATATCAGAATATAATTTCAGCTGTAACTGTAATATTCTGTTATACTCATCGCATCCGGGTTCTAACACTCTTCTTTGTTCATAGAGTTTATGATCTTCCTCACTCATTTTCACATCAAAGCTTTCCTGAGTATGGAATTGGATTTCAATACGATAGTTGCGTGAGTTTTTAAACTTGGTATTTACGCCATTATATGGAAAACTGTCATTGACCCAATAATTTTTCAATGAATATATCTTCCAGTTTTTCTCATACAGGGCATCTGTCACAGATCGTATCTGTTCAACATATTCTTTCGGTTCCAGTATCACTGTATAACGAATAACATCCGCTATTGAATCAAAAAAAGACTTCTCTACTCTCTGATAAAGCTTATTGTATAAGGACTTCGGTGATTTTACTCTATACTCTAATCCCGCAAGTACTGCTTTATTTGTTTTTGCAAAGTCCACAAGAAATTTGGTGATTTCAAACTCTGTAGACAGATAATCAGCATAAAACACTCTTTCCTCAAAAGAAAGTTTATTGAAAAGTTCAATATCCTCTTCTGTCCATGATTCTTCAATTTCTTTATTAAGGTAGATCTTTTTTGAATTTTCAGCGGACAAAACACATTTGAGTTCTATCGAATCAATGCCAAAAAGGCCGGTATTATCACCTGATCCATGAGTCAGACTTCTGAAGATCTTCTCATAATTATTAATGATCAAATTTACTTTTCTTTCAATCAGTGCATATGCCGAATCCGATCCGCCTGCTTCTATCACAAGTTTACCATCTTTAACAGCAATACTCCTTACAACGTTTCTTTCAACAAAGCCAACAATCTCTTCAGAATTATACTTATCAAAATCCTCATAATTCAGATCAAGATTTGTGTTCTTCAATTCTGCAAGCTGATTTCCAACAGCAAGAACTGCTGCCAGATTCTTCAATCTGACAGTATTTTTATTGTCTAATACCAAAATTTCTTCCAGCTGATTTATATCATCGCTGTTTCCGTCAATAAAATACAGCATACTGGTTATGGCATGTTTATGTTTCTCTGACGGAAATTCAAATATATCTCCATATTCTTCTATCAGACACGCACTGAACAAAACATGATATTTGCTCATGATCTGAAGGAATGTAAGCGATTGAGTCTGCTTTTGGATTCCCAGTTTGTTTATATATTTATTCATAATTTCCTGATTTAAACCAAATCCGGTATGAGCAAACAGAGCCGCCATCAAAAGGCAGTAGCATTCATCTCCATTCAAATCTTCCAGCTTCTGTCTGTCCATTATTAAATCGCAAAATTCTGCAATATCTATAAAATGCATAATAGAATAATCAGAAATATTGGGATATATCTTTTTATACTTCTCCAGCATTCTCTGGACCACTGTACAGTTATCCCTGTAATTCTCATATAATTTTTTTGATTTTGTAAGTAAATTTTCCGAACACTTGTTAACTATCATTTGAATTATTCTCCATCAACATATTACTTGTTTTTTTCTGCCGGACTTTCTTTTTTCTATAACACACCCTGTTCTTTCATTTCCAGAGATACAGTGACATATTCCTTACTGTTCTCCATAATACCAAGCTTTTCTTCCCAGGTGAGATTTCGTTTGATCCTGGCCGGACTGCCCATTACCAGAGAGCCATCCGGTATCACAGTATTCTTGGTAACCAGGCTTCCTGCACCTATAATGCAGTCCTTTCCGATCTTTACTCCATCAAGGATTACCGCTCCCATTCCGATCAAAGTTCTGTCACCGATGGTACAGCCATGGATCACAGCATTATGCCCTATAGTCACATTATTTCCAATATATACCGGTCTGTTATGGTTTACATGAATCGTACAATTCTCCTGAATATTTGACTCCTCACCGATCACAACCGGTGCATCATCGCCCCGGATCACAGCATAATATAAAACACAACTGTCACGCCCAATTGTCACATCTCCTACAATTACTGACTGTTTCGCAATCCTCGCATCTTGTGATATTTTTACATTCCTGTAATTCATTTCATATTCCTCATATATAATCCTTCACCTGATCATCACATTCAGACAATTCATGGATGCCACATAATGGTAATCTATTTTCTCTGAAATCCCCCTGATAATAGCAAGTCCATATTGTGTATCCCTGTTTCTGTATTCCAGGGGATTAAATTTCACCCCATTGTCACGCAGTGACAGGCACCCGCTTCCATCTTTTTCCAATGTCAGCCGAAGATCAATAAAATGTTTTCCTTTTTACCTGTAAATCAATGTTCTACAATGTTTCCTGCAATTTCTTCCACTGCCAGGCAGATCCGGAAAGATTTGCCCGCCCCCAAATGTTAATAAGGTAATCATCCGTATCTGTTTTCTCACCGTTTATCATCTCTTTGCGTCAATCCATATTTTTTTAAATCCACCGTTCCATTGACAACCTCAATTCCATCTGCTTCCAGTAGCTTTTTCTGTACATCTTTACCGCCGAAGGCAAAAGCCCCTGACAGTTCTCCTCTGGAATTCACTACCCGATAACAGGGAATATGCTCCGGATCCGGATTCTTATGGAGGGCATTCCCTACCGCTCTCGACATTCTCGGATTCCCTGCCATTTCGGCAACCTGACCATAAGTTGCAACGCATCCTTTCGGAATTTGCTTCACTGCCTCATAAATCTTCTTTGTCGGGCTGTATGTTACGAGATCATAGCTTTCGGATATCATTCTTTTAATATCTTTATCCGGTACCGTCCCATTTAGAATAATGGTATTCCAATGTTCCTTATTCTGATGATAACCAGCCTGTACAGATTCATAGGCACTTCGCCAAAAATCACGCCACTCAGGATCTGCCTTTACATTCAGATTAACATAACCGTTTCGTTCATAGATCCATAAAAAAATTTTTTTGTTTTCCCTCGCTCTTACCACTTGCCAGTTCTGATCACGGAAAGGTCTTTCCGTATATGTATTCTGAAATGATAAACAGAATTCCAACGCTGCTTCTCGTGTAATCATGCAATTTTGATTCATTTATTTCACCCTTATTCCCTGAAATTATTTCTGGCATCTTCATAATCTCTTGGAAATCCCTCAAACAAAATTATTGCCTTATCATACTGTTCCTCTTCCATACATGATATAGCTTTCCTATACTGTTCCTGCTTCCTGATTTCTTTTAATTCCCTGTCCCGCATCTCGGCTGTTTTCTCACTCTGATCACATTCTTTTAAAAAGCTCTATCCTCACACGGAAAAAGTCAAGCTGTTTATTACATCTATTTTTCCCCTTCATTCGCTTCCTCTATTATCACACTCTCCTGTACCTGCATATCCGTATACTGAACACGAATAACTGCCTGCGGCCAGTTTATGCTGACCATTGCTGTTTTGTCTTTCTCATCTCCTGCTTTCCGGATAAGCTCCAGCAATTCCTTCAGCACTTCCTTTGTCAGATAACCGCCTCTCCAGTGAAAAATAAGTATCCTGCCTTTCTTCGCCGCCTGCAAAGAACGCTTATACACATCCTCTTTCTTAGTAAAAGAAAGCTTCTTCTCCTTATAGTAAAAGTGCTCATGATCACCGCAGTGAGGCGCCGGCGCAATAAGAGGCTCATGATCCCTGAAAATCTGTGAATCATCCAGATTGAAATAATCATAGCGGATTTCAGAAGTCTCACGATCTTTCCCCAGGGTATTATCAAAGGTCGCATCCAGATGATAATATGTACCTCCTATTTTTACGATATTCCATGTGTGGCGATACTTAATCCCCTTCTCAGGATTATTTCCACAGATTGCAATCACACACCAGACTCCCAGTGCATCTAACAAAACCTTTACTGCTTTTGCGATTCCCTCACAAACACCAACGCCTTGCCCCAACGGTCCGATAATTTCATGGGAATATGATTTTTTCAGTTTGTCATAGCGGATATTTTCACAGATAAAATCATGTACATACTTCTCTTTCTCCCACTCAGATAGCTTCTGAGCCGGGCGAATCAGCTTCTCAACTCTGGCAGTCATAGCCTTTTGATGTTCGCAAATCTTCTTTTTATCAAAAAGATACTCCGGAATAAAAATCAGATTCGGAGAGTCTTTATAATACCGGTATTTATAACTGCTCACCCAAAATATCTCCGGATGATCCAGACGCATCTGAAAAAATACATTATAAAGTTCTTCTCCCTCTAATGCCGGAATCTGAAATTCATCCGCCAGGTTTTTCACACCGCTAAGAATGCTGTGATATGCAGCCTGCTGCGCCTTATTCATATGGTTGTAATAATATTGCTCCATTGTTATCTTATCTCCAAGTTCTTCGTCACTTAAAATCGCCAGCATCACATATGACTATTCAAAAAATGGTTTTCTTTTTCTGGTGAATTAATTTATACCACTGCTTCCACTATCGTTTTCCCATTCACTATAATTTTCCGGATTCCCGACTGTTTTTTCCTGTTAAAATTAAAGCTAAGCATATATCCTTTATCCACATGATAATCTTCCAGATATCCAACAAGCTGCTGTTCTCCCCGCTTATTATACTCGTCACCGTGCCATATCTTTAATTCAATTATATATTGCCGTCCATGATAATCTACAATTACATCTGTTCTTCGAAGATCTCTTGTTCTGGATTCGATGTAATAATTTCCTGTCCCGTTAATAATCGGTTTCAAATATAGTAAAAAGAACTTCCGCCCCTGCTCTTCCAGAAATTTTTCATCAGATTCCCCGTAAATATCATGGAAATGAACAACAAAACGTTCCAATATCCGTTCCATATCCAGATATCCATTAACTATAAACTGACTCTTATCCTGCAGGGCTGCCTTATATATCTCTGTCTGCTGCATCTTTGCTTCTGTAAGATAATAATTATATAATCTCGTTTCAAAAATTCTGTTTGCAATAACCACATTCCCATTTTGGTTTTTAATAAAGCCAAACATCTGAGCCATATCAATCGAGGTTTCATCCGGATTATACGCGATATTTCTTCCTGTAAAAAGTAATGTTTTCAGCATAACACTTAACTCCGGATAATCGCATATTTTTCCAACTAATGATTCAAATAAAGGATTTTTCTCCGCAAGCAGAATACGCACTGCTTCATTAAAACCATTTTCCGTCCATACCAATTTCAGATTTTCATATTCGTCCCGTACCCTTTCATCCATCAGCTGGCAGATTCTTGAAACCAGAAACGGATATCCTGCCGTATACGCATATAGCAATTCTGACATTTTTGATATATTCATCCCTGTACGATGATCAATTTCGTACTCCTGCAACATCCCTGCTATCTCTGATTCAGAAAAACTCATTTCGATGCTGAAATCTGCGGCAATATTCCATGGACTGTTATATCTATGTCCTTCCTCTGGTCTGAGTTTTCTCTTCAAATTCTTAATATCATACACTCCTGCCAGAATCACCGACTGAAATCCCGGATAAAATTCTCTGTCCAGGTACTGTGCCCTAAGCTGTGCCAGAAAATCAATAAAAACCTGATTATTCGCTGCGCTGTCTACTTCATCAATCATAAGAACTATTTTTCTGTCTGCCACTTCACATATATCACTTAATCCCTCAAATAGCTCTTTCAGAGAAAAGTATCTGTTAGCATAATCGGCATCCTTTTTCATTTCTTCTATAACTGAAACCATCTCATTATTCATAGTCTTACAGTTTCTGTGAAGCATACGCAAAAAAGAATTCGCAAATGCTACTGAAAACACATTTCCATTACTAAATTTCTCATTGTCAAATGTCTGAAAATCAAGTAATACAACATAATATTCATCCCGAAGTATTTCTGCAAGCGCGCGCAAGGTTGTAGTCTTACCATATTGTCTGGCCCTGTTAATAGTAAAATATTTTCCTGCATCCACAAGCTCTCTAATCTGTTGTAAACGACCATTAATATTTACCATATAATGTTTCTCTGGAATACACACACCTGTTGTATTAAAAACTCTCCCCATTCATCACACCTCACAATCAAAAATGGTTCCCGGCTATCACATTTAATTAAAACAATGATAACATGAAACCATTTTAGCGTAAAGCAACATTCCAAAGGTTTTATATAACTTTCAGACAATGACTTACTCTCTCAACACCTCATAATGAGAAAACATCTCCCCGCTACATGAATCCAGAAACTTCATAATCTTATCTAAATACATTTCCATCGTCCTGTCATCGCTGCAGTAGGTCTCATGTCTGGTTCCCGGCAGGTATACATATTCACAGGAAGTGATTCCTCTGTGATTGATTTTCTCTGCAAATTTTCTCAATGCGTTTACAGATACAAAATCATCTTTTTCTGCCTGAAATAGCAAAACAGGTGCTGACAGTTTCTTCCATCCGCAATATTTTATGTACCAGCTCATTTTTACAGACGCCAGAAGCCATCCATAAGAAGCTGCACTAACCTGGAATTTTTTATTCTCTTTACGCAGCTCATTATATTTTTCAAATCTCGGTCTGGAAGTACATCCACTGGTTTCGAAAGTCTCACTACCATCATAAGGCTTCTGACCAGCCACATAGTCTTCCTTTTTTCCCAAAAGGCACTTCGTCTGTGCAATAGCGATCACCAATGGCCAGGGAACATTTCCGGTAAGCGGGCGGAGCATAGGAGAATTCAATATAATCTTCTGAAACAGTTGCGATTCCCATGCAGCTGCAATTGTTCCAATTGCCCCACCCATAGAATGAGCAAAAAGAACTAATGGCAGTTCAGGATATGTTTTTTTAATCACATGGCATATTTTCAAAAAATCCCTCACATATCGCTTCCAGGTATCTATATGTACGAGAGATGGATCTGCTGTCAGGCGATAACTTTGTCCATGTCCCATATGTTCCGGCATATACACATGATATCCAGCCTTCAGAAAATAATAAATCATCTCATCATATTTCGGCGCTGCTTCTGTAAAACCATGGCTGATTATAATCACGCCTTTCGGTTTCTCTGCCAGGTAACGCTGTACATGAATTTTCCCCACTATCCCCGTGTCTTTTTGATGCAGATGATCCTCTGCACCAGGAACGTACCCCTCCTGACGGTGCGTTGCAAGATATGGTTCTATTTCATTATTCATTTTATACAAATATTCATTCTCATGTATTATTTCCATTCGTATGTACTCCTGTTACTTTTTCATAATTCTATTGCTATCTGCTTTTCACCATTCGATACATGCCTGTATTATAATCTTTACTGATGCCTATTAATAATCCCATTAATCTTTTTCTCATTATAGAATACCAGTATAATTCCACCTATACAGCAGAATACTGCTGCCCCAAAAGCAGCAACTCTATAACCAGTTCCTTCTGCTGCCCCTATCGTCGAGACTGCGGTAAATATCAGCATAGAAATACTCTGCCCAAGTTTAAATGCAAATGTCCTTGCCGCATAAAACATTCCTTCACGATTGCTTCCTGATGTAATCGAGTCGCTCTGCGAAATATCTGCCACAACAGCCTGCGGAAGAATTCCGAAAATCGCCATAGGAAGAGCCGCCACGACTGTCAGGATCAGTCCCTGCACCGATGCCGGAATAAAGCTCATTTTTCCCATAAATCCGGTATAAAAATAGGCAAAGCTAAATACTGCAAATGCAAACAAAATCATCTTTTTCTTTCCAAGTTTAGGAGTAAGCTTATTTACCGGAATATAAAATACAAGGGACAATGCTGTCATTCCCACAAAATACAAAGTTGTCATCGTTTCCGGAAGCTTCAAAAGACTGGTGACAAAAAATGGAAGACCTGTCTGAAACATGGTAAGTGCGATCCAGTAGAAAATATCAGATGCCACAAACTTGCGAAATTCTGCATTCTTAAAAGTAGCTGCAAGAGATCCGAAAGCTGACTCCTTTGCAGGAACCGTATCTACATAATCCTTTTCACGAATGCAAAATACAGGTACAAGCATACAGATAAACGCTACAGCCGCCATCAAAGTAAAGGTCATACGAATAGCTCCAACTCTGCCAAATGCCGGAATGAACATCCCCCATATCGTAGGTGCCAGATACGCCACCGCAGTTCCAGCAATAAATGTAAAAGAAATGACTGTGGAAATATTAAGTCTTTCCTGCTGGGTATGTCCAAGTTCCGGAATCAACGCATTATATGGTGTACAGTACGCGGTAATGGATAGATAGTATGCCAGAATCATAATCAGCAAAAACACTCCATTGATCCAGCTATTTTTATTAACCGGCGACCAGAAAACCAGTACTGTAGAAAGCGCCAGCGGTAAAGATGCCCATTTCAGAAACGGAATTCTTCGCCCATTCTTTGACGTACATCTGTCAGATAAAGATGCGATCATTGGATCTGTAAAAGCATCAAAAATTCTTCCGAAAGCTGTAATTCCGCCAATAATAGTAAATATGCCGAAGACCACCAGCCCCTGTGGAATAAATACTGTCTGTCCCTGACTGATGGCTGTCTTATCCGGCTGATAAAAATATACAAGCCAGTTAGAAATAATCCCGGACAGCATCGCCCATCCAAACTGTCCAGCTGCAAACTGCCATATTTTCCCTGTTGTTAACTTTTTCATGATACACCTCCAGATTAAAAATATTTTAGAAATTTCTTATTCCTCTTAACAGTAGCTCTATAATGATACGGATCTGCTTTTCACTCTCCACATTCTGGTCAGATGACAGAATATCTCCTCCTACTGCCAATTTCTCCATCAGTGCAAGGAGGGTATGTGTCAGAGAGAAATACATCTCATCCACTGAACAGTTAAAAGAAAGACTTTTATCTACCAGACCTTTCTCGAGAGCAATGGTCACATAAGGTTTCAATTTAAGAATCCCATTTTCATAATCAGCCAAATGTTCCTCTGATACATTATACTTTTTCACAAAAACATCAAATTCGTGAAGAAACTTCAAAAACGGCTTTTGCTCCAGAAATATCCTGCAAAAAACATTCAAAATTTTCCGTAACTGATCATAGCCTGAACTCTCGATGCCATCCATTTTCAAAGTAGCCTCTGATTTTGCATCAGCAATATTTGGCATATTACCCGTCTTCAACTCTCCTAAGTATTTCTCCGAAACCTTTTCCCAGTATACTTTTGCAGTCTCAATTACCAGTTCTATCTTTGAAGAAAAATAACGATACACCGTCGCTGCTCCCACACCTGCCCGTTTCGCAACTTCCTCCATCGAAGTATCCTCCACACACTTCTCCTGAAACAATTTCATAGAGGCATTTATAATTCTATCTCTTCTCTGCTGCGCCTGACGCACACGTGTTGGAGATGTGCCCTCTATTTTTTCCATCTGCTCACCGCCTTTTGCATTTTATGATAGTAATACTATCATTTTTATATGTATCATACAATATATTTTGTTTTATTTTAAAATTTTTATATATATTATATAAATCCATCTGTCATTTTTTGTGCATCTTATCAGCTCTTGTTCTTGCAATACAAAATTCTCAGAATAATCCTCAGGCCTGTCAATACCAGATTCAGAAATAAAAAAATGGTTTTCCGTTATCAATTCTCTTAATTGAGACAGTAATAACGAAAAACCATTTTTTTATCAAATATAGATATTCATTTTTTCTCATATCTTTCAATCAGACACTGATGTTCTTTTGTCTTCTTGTCATAGTTTATCCCAACCAGCAAAATATCTCCGGTATAATCCAGAACTGAATCCGGATATTGCTTTTCTTTAATCTGTTGCAATGCTGTCTGAGCCTTCTGATTCCATTTCAATTCTACAATAAGAGCCGGATAATCAGACCTATATTCCGGTTTGGGAATATAAACAAAATCCGCAAAACCACGTCCTGTCGGAAGTTCCCTAACCGGCTTAAAATAATACTGTATCGTACTTAAATAGCCAATCGTAAGAACACTACTAAGAGAATTTTCATTGTTATATTGAATAACAGAAGCATATTCCCTATGGATTTTTTCAATACCTTCTGCTACCGCCTGCGCATCCAGATCCAGCGTAGCTTCCAGCAATTCTTCGGAATCGCGTGAAAAAGCGGCCATTTCATTCCAATGTTTTCTACGCACTGCCTTTGACAATTCCTGACGAATTTCCTCATTTGGGACAAATGCCCGTCTCCGATTCTGATCATAGGCCAGATATCCCAGATGTATCAAATATGTCAGAACATCATCACGACTGGAAAAACTTACCATATCATTTTGAAAAGTTGTCACATCAACCTCTACAGAATCTCCTGACAACATTTCAATAATAGATGACTTTAAACCATCAAAGTCCATGTTAAGCAATGGTACAACAGCCTCGTAAGATGCCGTTTCTGACCAGTAACTTTTAAATTCCCCTCTAAGCATTACACTTACAACTGCCTGCGGATTGTATGTTTGATAATTATTTAAAAGATAACCATCATACCATCTTTTTACCTTATCATAATTCTGATGATATTTTCCGGCAAGTGCCTTTACTTCTTCTTCTGTAAATCCAATATACGGCGCCATATTTCCAGATCCCAACATTGTAAATTCATCAAAATTATTGAGTGCCGACTGCGTTTTCAACTTTTTAATCGGAAGAATACCTGTCAAAAATGCCAGCGCCATATATTTCGTAGGTTCAATTCCCTTAAACATTCTCCGTAAAAGTCCAATATATGCTTCCTGAATATTCTGATTCTGTGCCTCATCACGTATCAGAACATCCCACTCATCAATGATCACAATGAATCTGTTTCCTGTTTCCTGATTTATAATAGACATCGCATCCGGAAGTCCCGTCACATCAGAATCTAAGATATCCGGGTATTCCTTTTTTAATTCCTCTACTATATTATTCTGAATCGTATTCACTATTTCGCTGATATTATTCTCTGTAATAAACCATTGAACATCAAAATGTATCACATCATACTTATTCAGATATTTATGAAAATCTTCCGTATCACTCACAGCTAAATCCGCAAACAGATTTTCTGAATCACATCCCTTACTATAATAGGCAGCCAGCATATCTGCCGTAGTAGATTTTCCAAAACGTCTTGGACGGCTGTTGCATATAAATGCCTGTTTGGTATCAATAACTTTATTGGTATACGATAAAAATCCCGTTTTATCCACATATATTTCCGAATTCACCGCTTTTTGAAAAGCACTGTTATCCGGATTCACAAATCTCCCCATTCTTTACACCTCATAATCAAAAAATGGCTTTTCCCAATATACATCATTCCCCGAGAAGCTCCCCATATAAGAATTCCGGACAAATGTATCCATCAGGTCTCCTCCAATCTGAAGATTTTCTTTTTACTGCATGAGTAAGTTCCTGTCGTATTTCCTCATTTGGAACAAATGCCGTTCTTCTGTTCTGGTTATATCCCAAATAACCAAGGTGGATCAAATACGTAAGTACATCATCTTTACTTTGTATATTCACCGTATCATTTTTGAAAGCAGCTGTATTTACTTTAATCGAAGCACCGGAAAGTATTTCAATTATAGCGTTTTTCAAACCATCATAATTCATATTGATAAAAGGAACAATTGCTTCATAAGAAGCAGTCTCAGACCAGTAACTTCTAAACCTGCCCCGCACACAAACACTTACTACTGCTTTAGGATTATATACCTGATAGTCCTCCAGCAAATAACCATCATACCAATATTTTACTTTCTCAAAATCTCTGTGATATCTTTCGCAAAGATCCTTCACTTCAGCTTCTGTAAATCCAATATATGGTGCCATCACTCCTGCATCAAGCATTGTAAATTCATCAAAATTATTTAATGCAGACTGCGTTTTTTCTTTCTTTATCGGCAAAATACCTGTAAGATACGCCAACTGAATATATTTTGTCGGTTCCGTTCCCTTAAACATTGCCCGCAAAAAATTAATGTACCTTTCCTGTACTTTTTTATTCGCCGCTTCATCTCTGATCAGAACATCCCACTCATCAATAATTATAATAAATTTCTGTCCAACAATATTTTTAATACGTGAAAGACTTTCCGACAAACTTGTCTCTTCTTCAGGCAGAACGCCAGGGTAAATCTCTCTCAATTCAGCCTGTACAGATTTCGTAATAAACGCTATAACATTATCCACATTATCACAATTTGCCAGGAACCACTGAATATCAAGATGAATCACATCATATTTATTAAGATGTGTCTTAAAATCAGATTCCCTGCTTATATCCAGCCCCGAAAACATTTCTTCAGAATCACAGCCCTTACTGTAATAAGCGGCCAGCATATTTGCAGCATATGATTTTCCAAACCTGCGTGGTCTGCTGTTACAGATATAAGCTTCTGTTGTATTAAGTACGCTGTTTGTATATTCCAACAATCCGGTTTTATCCACATATATCGGAGAATTCAGTGCCACCTGAAATGCACTGTTATCAGGATTTACAAATCTACCCATTCCTTACACCTCTCAATCAAAAATGGCTCCAGGCTATCAATTATTCTAAGTAAAATAATGATAACATGAAACCATTTTAGCGTAAAGCTGAAAAAAGCTGTTATATATCCAGATACCTGAGCTATATCGGGATTCTATAAAATAATCACAGTTATTTTGCGTAAATAGAACCAACAATCTTTCCCCGTAATGTACACGGCAGAATTTTACATAAGAATCTCAGAATCTTATACTTCACACCAGCCACGCACATTGGAGCACAATTCTTTTTCTGTGCAATCCGCGCAATATATGTGCCAACAGCCTCCGGTGGCTGAACTCATAGACTAAATAGCCAGCCTTACTCAATGCTACTGCAATACATCGTCCGATTCCGGAACTTCCGCCGGTGACAAGAGCTGTTCTTTTCTGTTTTGATTCCATATTGTTACTTACCTCATTCCATTTTTTCTTCTTACCACACGGGTAAGTTCCTGTCGTATTTCCTCATTCTTGAATAACTACCTGCACCATTCGTCCTGTACCATAACATCACCACAAATCATATTGTTTCATAGTTTCTGCGTTTCGATATTCATGTTTTTCATAATATCCTATCAGTCTTCCCTCTTCTCTGAGTGCCACCATATAAACATCTTTATTTTGCTTCTCATTATGGAAAGTATAAACAAGGTTATGGCTCTCATCTGCCCCAAACCAGTCCACTACCTTCTGTATTTTATCCCTGGATTCCTGATTATGACAATCTAACAGGCTTCTTCCAATAAGTTTATCACCGCCTCGCTTCGCATAGCTGTTAACAGCTGCCGGATTCATGTAGATAATCTCATGCTTAAGATTGCATATAACAATCGAAGCCCTGTCCTGGTCAACAATACTCTTATAAAAACTAATCATATATTTTTTTATGTCCTTTCATTTTTTTCTTTCGTCTAATAGTTTACTATCCACATCAAATATCTTTAAATATCTGTTGGCATACATGCGGACACCATCAATGGTATTTGTAATAAATCATTACAAAATTTTCGAAACAAAATAATCTGCCTCAATAATATGCCTTACATTCTTCTCCCTGGAGTCAACAATACTCACACGTCCATTCTCCGCTGTCAAAGTCACACTGGAACCATCATTCCGATAAACAGTCATATGTTCCACTGGACGTTCCAATGTCTCTATTGGATCCTTCATCTTTTTTAATCGCCGATACTCATATTCTGGAATAAAAAATTCAAGTTTTGAAATAGCTCTTTTTTTCTTTAATGGTGTTTTTCTTAATGAACCATTTTTATTCATAAAACGATCCGCAAATTCAACATTTTCCGTCATTTTATCAATTACATCCGAAATCCCTTCAATCTGATCAATCGGTCTTTCCTGTAATACTCCTGTTATAATTTTCTTATAGTCTTCTTTTGAAATTTCTACTGACAGCTCATTTCTTCGTCTGTCATAAGTTTCCCCTGATTCATAAGTAATTTTATAGCAATAGTTAAAGTTCAAATCTTCCATGCCTCCAATCAAAAATAGCTTCATGCCATCAAAATTTTCAACTAAAATAATGATAGCATGAAACCATTTTAGCGTAAAGCAACATTCTCCATAAAGAATTCAATAATTTTTTCAGCCAATTTATTATGAAGACTATTGCCAAATTCATCAATGATCAGCATTCCGGCATTTTCTATTACCCTGATCAGATGAGGCAGCAAATCGGCAAATACCTGGTTTCCCTGCGATTCGCCCTTGTTGCCATAGAGCAATTCCACTTCTTCGTTTCAGGATTAATCCTTAATAACTGACAACTTCTAATATTAATATATTTATGAAAGAATTCTTCCAACAATTCAAGCGATCCACAATATTCAAACTCTATTGCGCTAAACTCCAATGTCACATTACATTTATAGACTTTTCATCAACTTTTTACTAATTCATTATTTTATTTATCGGTTAGTTAGATGGTCAGACCCCAATGTGGTCAACCTAGCATCCATTGTTCATACCCTCATTGGTACTGCTCGGGTCTCCGACTACCTGCATTTCTTTTGTAAAGTATACAAGTACTGGAATCTTCACTCTGGAATCCTCTGGTCTTCCCATAAGTATCTCTCACCTCCAATACACCATTTGATTTTTCTTCAAGGATCAACAGGCTTTACAGCATTTCTAGGCAATAGCTATATTTTTCCTTTTTTCTGCTCCAAGTACCCTTCCTTGATTACATAATAAGGAAATTCTTCTTGACGATATTCCCCATAGTTTAGACATTTCTGCTGTTATTATGTACTCCTTAGTTTTCCTCCAAAACACACTATCTTTAGATATAAGTATATTCCTTTATCAGAATAGCTTCAATCAAAATAAATCCGCCATACCACTGAAGAACCACATATGTTGGAACCTTCACTCTTTTAAGCTGAGATGTAATATTGGCAATAATCAGGTTATTGGAATGTTCATTTCCTGCATTGTTCTGTACCGGTATTTCACGAGGTCTTTCCCTAGTGTTTTTTCCTTCCTAATTTATTATTACTTTAATCATAATTTTTCTTTGCCGCGATCACTTTCGCCTGTACCTTTTCATTCTTTTTCTTCCAATGTTTTCCTGCTTGTTTTTGCTATTCTTGCTGCTACCTAATCATTCAATCCATTTAATTCCTTTTCCGCTGGGTAATTTTAAAAAACAAGAACTATAATATTCCCCACTAAGTTTACGCTGAAGAATACGGAAAATTTTTTCATCATGCGTAGAAATCACAATTTGCCAATTCGAATTATCAATAAGACTTCTCATTAAATCCGCAAATCCTAATATGTTCATATCATCGAAATGTCCAATTGGATCATCAATAAATATTGTTTGTATCGGAAGATTATTTTTTCTATCTAATGCTCTACTAAAAAAAGAACTAAACGCAACTGTATTTAGCTGTGCCGTACTAAAATATATTTCGGGTCTATAATCTGAATCTGAATCTGATTCACTTTCTGATAAAGTAATAAATAGTTCACCTTTTTGAGCATCATTAAAAGAAAGATGATATTCCAAGCGTTTCATAACATCATGTGGATCAATTTTTTGATAGATTTCATTCATAGTTGATTTACTAAAATATAAACTAAGCTCTTTTTCAAGATTTTTCTGTATCTTATCCAATTCCACAATTTTATTTTCCTTCTCTATTTGTAATTTTTCTGACCTTCTTTCTGCATTCCACATAGCTCTTTTATTTTGTTTATAGTTGGTAAAATAAAATCTAGCCGTATTTTCTTCAGAAATTTGACATAAAAGTTCTATCCTAATCCCTAGTTCAACCTTTTCCGCATTATATTTATCTCCCATTTCCAAAAATTCATTTTCTGTGTAATTTTTATATATTGTAAAATCAGAAACAGTTAATTCCATCTTAGCAACTGTTTGCGTTATGTTCTCCAATTCATTTTCTAACACATTAATATTTAACACTTTAAATTCCGTTAATTGCTCCAGTTCATTTTTTAAATGACTAAGTTTATTATTAATATCCGTATTTTTTCTAATTAGTACTTCATAATTTTCATCAAATTGCATATTTATATTCAAAGCAAAACTTACTAACGGAAATTTAGAAGTATCACTTACTATTTCCGATTTTTGATGTTTATAATCATTCAACATCACTTGTATGTTTTGTTCAGTAGTTAAATATTTTTTTATTTGCGCACTTACTACTTGAGTTATTTTTTCCTCATTCAATTTTTTTTCTTTTACTAATGCATAAAAATTGAAAATCTCTTGTTGTGTGTCATATATTTCTATTTTATTAATCTGAAACCATTTCACTAAATGTTTTTCTTTATCTTCTAATGTTTTTAAATGTTTTCTATTATTTTCATAACTTTCTTCACCCCCCATCCTATTGTTCATTAAAGCCTCTATTTCATTTCTTCCTTTTTCAATTTCGGTTTGGAGAAACTTTAAAATTTCCTCTCGAATCACATTATAGCGACTTACTATAACATTTTGGCTTTTTACAAGTCTTTCAATAGCTTCATTATCATTTCCTACAAGTTCGGATTCTTCAATTTTTTTCCACAAAGCCTCCCATGATTCAAATTTACTATGACATAATGGGCATTCACAATTTTCCTTATGTATTTTTTGATATTTTGCTCCATCTTCTTTAATTAAAAGGAACGTACGCTTCATCTTAGATATACTTTCTTTTTCAGCCAATATGCTATTTTCAAGCAATCTGTAATCCATTCGTAAACTATCAATTTGTTCAATTATAATTGGCTTAAGCAATTCCCTCCATTCAGAAATTTTAGACACAGTCCATTCATCAATAGTAAATGGAACATTCTTTTTTTCTAATAAATCAAGTCTTTTTTCCAATTTGAAAATTTTTTCATTTATGTCCTTTATATACTCTTTCTTTACATCAAATGTTTCTTTTCCTATTTGTATAGAAGATCGAGTTTCTTGCAACTCATTAAATTTATTAACACCTAATTCTTCCGTTTCAAGTATTGCTTTAAATTTGGAGATATTTTTTTCTCGTAATTGTTTTTCCTCATTCAATTTTTCTATTTCTTTTTGAACAGAGAAATGCATATTATTTAATTTTTTTATTTCTTCTTCAGCATTTTTATATTTTCGAGCCAAATTTATAATATTTTCTTTTCCAACTTCTAAAATTGAATTATAAGGATATAAAGTCTCCATAACTTTAAGATGATTTTCTTTAGTATTTGTATATTCCCTCTCTAATTTCTCTAGTTTCTTTTTATTTTCTATCAAGCTACTTATTTTAGAAATTCGTTCTTTCAAGCTCTTTATTGTGTTTAAACGTTTCTTATATTCTTTAAAACCCATTGTGTTTAATTCATTATACAATATCAGATGATCCTTAAGAATATTTAATTGCCTATTATAGTCTCTAATTATTTTTTTTACTTCATTTAACAATTCATCATATTCTGTTTCTGTCGATAAGCTTGTAATATTGGGAAGAATCGTCTCTGATCTTTTATTAAAAGCACTAATCAGTTTCTGAATATTCTTAAAGTTAGACTCGCTTTTTTCAAGTTTCTTCCTTTCATTTTCCAATCTTGCAATTTCTTTTTTTATTTCAATAAGCGATTTATCTATTACACTGATATCCTTACCTATTCTTTCAAAATATTTTCTTTCTTCATTTAATTCAGGAGTACTATTAAACCATTCTATATACCTTTCTTCTGGTTTACTAGCCGATATAAAACTATCAATTTTAGCATGTGGAAGAAGAATATTATCCCACTTATTATTGTCCTTTTTTAACCCAACAATATCTTTAGCTTTTTTTCCGGATGCAGCAACCACATCTGTATCTGTCCCATTTTCTTTAAGAGTATGAACTTTTCTATGTATTTCTTCACCATTATCCAAGAAAATACTTGCGTATGCTTCTTCGTATGCTTTTTCTCTATTATGATAAATTGGACCTTTAAATTTAGATATTTTTTCTGTGTTTTTTAAATAAGATACTTCACCTTTCAAAGCATATTCAACTCCATCAAATAAGCTAGTTTTACCAACTCCATTAGGTGCATAAATAACTACAAACGATGCAGGTTTTTTATCCTGATCAACCAAATTAAATTCTACACATCCTTTATACCCTCTGAAATTCTTTAATTTTATTTTTTTTACCCGCATTTTTTTATTTTCGTATTCTGTGACTTCTGATACTGCAAGATGAAATATTTTTTCCTCAACATAATTACGCTCAACATACAAGTCCTCTTGAAAATTATCATAAACATACTTTTTGGCACAAAATGGATTATACTCGATCTCTCTTTTTATTTCTTTCATAACAGTTTTCTTCACAAAATGGATTATATAAAAGTTGCTTCTTTCAATAAGCAATTCTGTTTGGCTTTGAATATTTACAGCTACAAAAGAATCTATCTGATTCCATCCCTTTAATAATTGCTCTTCTGAATCCCAATTTACTAAAAATAAATGTGAATTATATCCGCCATTCATTCTCCGTGTATAATAATGAATTCTAAATTCTTTACATTCAGCATAATCATCTAAATTTATTTCCTTACTCCAAGTGTTCATCCAGAACCTCCCATGCATCTTTAATTAATTCATTAAATTTTCCTCTCATTTTTTCTATATTTCCATTTCCATCATAAATTACAGTATCAAATAGCTCTCCCATTCCAATCATTGCAATATTACTTTCTTCAATATCGCCATCTACAATATTAAAAAAATCATTTTTCTCACTCAACTTTTTTTTCTGTCTTGGCGTATTTGCAATACTGACAATAATTCTTCGGATTTCACTTCTTCTTATCGTTTTGGTATAATACACAGAAGATTGGCCATTCCATAATAAAATAATTCCGCTCTCATTCTTTAGAGTCTTTTTCAAAAGCGCCTTTTCAAGTAATAATTGTATGCATCTGCTTACCTTTTCTTCCGTACACAAAAATTCAATTCGAATTGTATATCCATCTTGTTTATCAGAAATTTTAATATCAGAAAGTTCTTCCGGATTTAACCCTAATATCTCGCAAAAGCATATGGCCCTTGTAAGTTGCCCTTTCCAATAGTGTTTACAACTTTTTCTATCTGTTTTACATAATAAGTCAGCAGATTCAATAGATTTTTCATGTATACATTGTGATGGCAATAATTTTTTATCTTCAATTAAAGTATCTACTGAATCTTGAAGAAAATTTCTGACATCTTCAGAAAACTCTTCAACTTGTTCAAGTATATCTTGTTTATATGGCATAAATGAATTTGGAATAGCTGGTTGCATATCAAGTTTCTCAATCGCTCTAAAAAAAACATTACTAGAGATTATCCACACTCGACTTCCAGCACTCTCCTCACCTGCTGCACCTGATAAACATCCTGTAAAATATACTTTTTCATTTTCTCTTTGAAAAAGACCAGTCCCTGAATATCCTGACATTTCATCATGCCTAGAAACTCCTCTCTCTCTAGTTGGAGCCTCATAATTCAACACATATCTATCAGATATGACATTCCCCACTTTTCCAGTTATACTAATACAAGTACCTTCTATTTCCGTAGACTTCGAATTCATAGCTTGCGGATATCCCCACCCATATACTGTTTCATTTAAAACAGCATCTCTAAATTCATACGTTGGTAATTCTTTCATCCAGTTCTCCCATGGAAATGAAATCACGGCTATATCATTGTTCAAATTATAACTATTATAAGAATCAGGTATATATACCCATCGTTCATTTGCATTTTTTTGATCGACTTTATCAAAAGCCCCTTCAATTAAATGGTTATCATATTTTTGATCGTAAAAATCTAGAAATAAATATACTTCCCCATTTATATCAAAGCAGTCACTTATAACATGAGCAGCAGTAAATACGCATACTCTTTCATTTAGATTTCTTATATAAAGAATCCCTGTCCCTTTCAATTTCTCCCTATTACCAACTGCAATTCTTACAACTAACGCTTTATAGTCCCTATCAGTTCCACTCACCATATATATTCAATCCTTCTTTAATCGAATATGCTTTATCTGATAAATAACATAATCTAAGTTTATCATTTTCAATATAGTTACATTTATCATTTGCTGTAAAATATTTATTATGATAGCAATACTCCCACCATTTATAATTACATAATAGTTGAATACCTGTCACACCCCCTTTTTTCAACATTTTAGCAATTCCTAGTTTTCCCGGAACAGTTAACTGACCTTTTAATGTTCTTCCATTTGAGCTTATCAAATATGTATCTGTCTTTATCAAATTCAAAAGTTGATTAGAAATATTTCTTGAACTTCCATGATGCGATGTTTTCACCGCATCTACTTCAAATTCCGAATTAATTCCAAATCTCTTTAATCCTCTACATATTACGGGCGCAACTGCATCTCCCCAAAATGCAATTTTTGCATCATCATATTCAAATATAAAGCCTATCGAAACTCGGTTTGTTATACTAGAATCTGCTGGAGGAAATTTTTCATTCATGAGATCCTTTAAATCTATATTTAAATTTTGAGGCATATTGGCAGAATATCCTTTTGTCACTGCTCCATCTTCATCAACTTTCTTTGTACATTTAGTAACAAATTGTATTAATTCTTTATCTGATGGGCTAACTATTTTTAAAGAAGCACCGGCTATACAAATGTTTCTACCTGCAAAAACACATCCATCTATTTTATCATCAATTTCTTTTTTCTTAAGTATCTCTAACAATGACACTGCTTCTGAAATTGAATATCCCTTTCCTGATGGTATATAGGTCTTAATTGATTCTTCCAACCCTTCTGATGAAATAGAATCTATTCTAAATTTATCGAGAATATCTTTCTTATTATTAAAATAAATGGTATCAACACATTTTTTTAACACTTCTGCATTACTTATCCCAATTCCTTTTATTAATCCTCGAATATGATCTCCATCAATATGTGTAACAAAAATATCAACCTTTTCATTTCTTTCAGCTATATTTTCTATTATTGAAGCAATGTCTCCTCCATTGGATTCTACGCCTCCATCAATTATTATATTATGTCTTGTTCCCTCTTTTTTTCCATATCTAACCCAAAGACAATCTCCCTCATTTGCTGGAAGTAAATAAACATCTACCATAATAATATGCCTTTCCTTATCATATTCATAATAATTCATTAAAATCTTTTGCATAATTGTATGCTTCTTTCATACATGTAGCTTCTTTTATATAATCTATATATCGTTTTCGATAATAATCCATTACCCTATACTCAATCACATCTTTCATCTGCTCTGCTAACACAGAATTCTTTATAATTTCTTTCATTTCATCCCTTAATACCAGCGCTGAATCTTCCCTTTTCAAAAAAAATCCTTTTCCTGATTTCACTAAGAAGTTCACTGGCATCTTAATAATCCTTTTAATATGATCTTTATCCGAAATTTTGCAGTACTGCTCATATGTAATCCCTGTATCCAGATCTTTCCAGTTCGTTCCTGTAGAGAAGAATTCTTTCCAACTTGCCAAAAGTTCTGTTTCTGTCACTTCCATTCTTACATCACCATGATTATAGAAAGCCATCAGTACTGGCATTTTGTATACCTTGGTCATATTGGTGTTTTCCAGCAGTTTTATAAATTCTTTTCCTATTCCCTGGAAGAAAGTTTTTTGTTCATCTGTAAGTTCATTTAATTCATTCAGATATTCCAGATACTTTTTAAATGGATTCTCACTTGAACGTGCAATTGCCTTCTGATAAACGTCATCATCCATATATGTAAATAAATCCATTCTGGATGGTTGTTTGCCGAGTAATTCTTTTACTCTGAAATATTCTTTTTTTATCTGATCTTTAAGTGATTGTTGTTTCTTGTCCATTTCTGCAAACAAATCAATTAATTTCATATCAAAATCAACAAAACAATCATCCGGATAATCTGTTTTATCTGCTGGAGAATAGGTTTGTTTCTCTGCTTTACTTTTTCCTGTCAGTAAGTATCTGACTCTTCCTGCCTTTTCGTAATTGCCGATGAAGTCCAGGACATTGAGATATTCTTTTCCTTTACTTCTCCGCAATCCTCTTCCAAGTTGCTGCAGGAATACTATTGGAGATTCCGTCGGACGGAGAAACATTACCATATCTACAGAGGGAATATCTACGCCTTCGTTGAACATATCCACCGAAAAGACGACTTTGATTTTTCCACTTTCCAATTTCTCAATTGCTTCTGTTCTGTCCATGGAGAATTCTCCATTTGCATTACTGTAAACTGCTGCTGATGGGATTCCTCTTCTGCTGAATTCCTTTGCCATTTCTTCTGCATGTTTTCTGGAACAGCAGAAGCCTAATGCCTGTTTTGAACCATATTTACAGTAATATTTGTAAATCAGATCATGTCTGTAAGCATTTCCTATGTATGTTTTGTTCAGTTCTTCTTCCGCATATTTTCCTCTGACTATATGCAGTTTGGTATAGTCTGTCTCGTCGTAGATTCCGTAATAGTGAAATGGAACCAGCATTCCTTTATTGATGCCATCTTTTAATGAAATCTCATACGGCACATTATAATCACAGATTTCATATATATTTTTGCCATCCATTCTCTCAGGTGTTGCTGTCAGTCCGAGGAGAAATTGGGGTTTAAAATACTCTACGATTTTTCTGTACTGATCATTGACTGCATGATGGAATTCGTCGATTACTACGTAGTTGAAGTAATCCGGTGCAAAGTATTTTTCATTCAGGTATTCTGATTTTCCGAGAGTTGCTACTGAAGCAAAGATAACTGATTTATCCGTGCATTTCTCATCTCCTGTAAAGAATCCATAATCCTCCGAATTTCTTACATTTCGGAAAGAATCTGCCGCCTGTTTCAGGATTTCCTCTCTGTGTGCAACAAATAAAACCTTTTCATATGGTTTGGAATCAAATGCTGCCAGATAAGTTTTTCCGATACCCGTTGCAGCCTGGATGAGCGCTTTCTTTGCTCCTTCTGCTCTTGTATCTTCCAATGCACAGAGTGCTTCAATCTGTGCCCCTCTTGGTTCATACATTGTTTTAATTTTAGTATCTTCTGTATCCTGTTCAAAGTCATATTTGTCAAGATCTTTTGCAACTGCAGGACGATGCCAGTTCTGGGAATATCTCTTTAATTCTTTATCATCGATTATGATGGAATGGTTTTCAAACAAGTCTTCAAATGTATAAAAAAATTCAGCATAGTTTTCTGGATCTTTTTTGCTGCTAAAACGGTAGTTCCATTCTATTCCTGAAGTCAGTGCACTTCTTGAAATATTGGACGATCCAATGTAAAGTTCACTATGGTCTGCATAATGGAATATGTAAGACTTTGGATGAAAAGAACGGCCTTTTTCGCAGTAAAATCTAAGATCAACTCTGTCACCGAGTTTTCTTTTAATCAGATATAGTGCAGACGGCTGGGTTATTCCGAGATAATTTCCTGTCAGGATTCGGATTTTGGCTCCGCGTTTCAGGGTGTTTTCCAGTTCCTGAAGAAGCATTTTTACTCCTGATTCCATAAGGAATGAAACAATGATATCAACGCTTTCTGCTTTCTTCATACTCTGGATTAACTGATAATATAATTGTCTTCTTTTATCAGGTCCGCCGGTCATGGCATCTGTGGAATATTCATTTTCATATCCGATGTTCATTTTTTCTGCATAATTAAGTTCAGCCATTTTTCCTCACCTCTTCCCGGTCGGACATCTCCTGTGATCCAGTGTTCTCTCTATTTGCAGATTGTGTATCTCCTGTACAAAATCCGCAAATGTGTCTATTGTAAAATCTGTAAAGTATCGTCCGTTTCGCTCTCCCTCATACTCTCCATATTTGAAAGAAGTATAAATCCGTCCACCAGGTTTCAACGCTGTGAGCATTTTCTTGAAAACCTCTTTTAGTTCTTTTTTCGGTAAATGAAGAATGGAAGCACAAGCCCATATGCCGTCGTATTTCTCATTCACTTTCAGTTCCTGAAACAGCATCTGTCTAACTTTGATTCCAGTATGTTTACTCGCAATCTGGCATAACTGTTCGGAACCGTCTATTGCCTCTACCAGATAGCCTTGGTCCAAAAAATATTTCGTGTCCCTTCCTGCGCCGCAACCAAAATCGAGTATATATGCTCCCGGATTAAGCTTTTGCAAAAATTTGTCCTGCATTTCTGTAAACTCTACGGAAACAGTTCCAGACGCAAAGGACTGTGCATTTTCGTTATAGTAATTTAAAGTCTTATTCATTATTTTTATCCAATTTCCAAATGTCTCTTCAGACATTATTTCTCTTTTATATTCTTTACTGCCTAAGTCATCTGATAAAGCTAACTACTTTACGTCATATTATACAATTTTTCGACATAAACGGCAACAATTTTCGTTCGACATTACCTATTATATTCAATTCACTGTAATACAAAAAGAGACATACCTTCTACCTCTGATATGTCCCTTTCTTTCTAAGCAATTCTTGTTACTTTATTATTCAGTTTTAATATTTATGCTTCCGCGTCCATCTCCGCCTTAATCTCATCCTCGCAGTCTGCCATTGCCTGCAGTGTCATAGTGAGCAGCTTCTGCAGTTCCCAGCCAAGTTGTTCGGCTCCTCGCTCGATGACTTCTCTGGAGCATCCTGCTGCGAAGCCCTTGCTTTTATATTTCTTCTTGAGGGATTTGAGTTCCATGTCTTTTGTGCTTTTGGATGGTCTCATAAGTGCTGCTGCCCAGATAAGTCCTGTAAGTTCGTCTGCTGCAAAGAGTACTTTTTCCATTTCGTGTTCCGGTGCTACGTCAATAGTTGCGCCACATCCTACTGTGATGCCGTAACCGTGGGATACAACTGAATGGATCACGTCTTCGCCTACACCTGCTTCGCGGAGCATTTCCGGAGCTTTCAGACAGTGTTCTTCCGGATATAGTTCAAAGTCGATGTCGTGGAGGAGCCCTACAATTCCCCAGTATTCTGCATCTTCGCCATAGCCAAGTTCACTGGCATACCATTTCATTACTGCTTCTACAGTCAGAGCATGCTGAATGTGGAATGGATCCTTGTTGTATTTTTTTAATAATGTAAATGCCTCGTCTCGTGTTATTGTCTTCATTTGTCACTCCTCATATCTGAATTATCAGGTGGATCAAATCATCCGCTTTACTGCTTGTTTATAACTGAATAACTGCTCTGCAGTTTATCTGTCAATCTGGATCTGACATGCTTCCATTGCTTTCAGTGCATTCTCATGACTTTCCGGTGTTACGCCTGCGCAACATTTAGCGTCTACGATGATCGGAACTTCCGGGAGAGATGCTTTAACCAGAAGTGCATTGGAAATAACACAGATGTCTGTGCATAAACCTACGAAGGTGATACTTTCAATTCCCTGATCTTCATCTAACATCTGTAATTCTCCTGCCAGAGTTGTGGAACCGAAAGTTTCTTTATCAATGGGTTCTGTTTTTCTGAGTGCATCTAATTCGCTTCGGATCTGCCATCCTTCGGTGTCACGGATACAGTGCGGTACAGGAAGCTTCTTTCCTTCCTGAGTGTCAAGATAGTAAGTCTCATGGGTGTCTCTGGTAAAAAGAACAACTCCATCAAAATTTTCGATTTTCTCTTTTACACCAGGTACAATGGCAACTGCCTCTTTTGTTCCAAGAGCTCCGTCGATGAAGTCATTCTGCATGTCTACAACTACTAATACCTTCTGCATATTTCCTTCCCTTTCGTTCTTTCTGCACATTTTTTCAGATAATGCTATAAAATCTCTGGAAACGTATGCTGTTATTATTTGTTATTACTATACAACGACAAAGTGTTTTTGTACAGGCAAAAGTGCCTGTTTTACTATAGCAATTCCATAAAATATCAATCATCTATTTTGTAGTATATTTCTCAAATCTATACTTTTGTTTAATATCCGGATATTTGTCTCTGTCTACTTCACTCATAAACATATCATAGGGTCTGGCGCAGATTTTGAAAGGTGCGTAGAGCGCCTGGTAAATCATCAGTTTTTCACCATTTTCTGTATGATGGGCTACTGCAAGGACTTTATAGAGATATTCGGAAGTATCCGGGGATACCCATTCTCTTTTGAAATGCTGTACAATGTCGCCTGCATGGATATCGTGTTCCGGTGGTTCCGATGTGTTTTCATTTTCTGCGCTGTCAGGTTCTTCTGGTTCTGTGTTGAGTTCCATATATTCTTCTTTATCAAGGGAAACCGGGATTCCGGAACGGCCATTGATGTGGACGCCGCCATACCAGGTACCTGTGACCTCACAAATATCGCCTACTTCGTATTCCATGCTACAGTCATTATTTTTCTTTATGATTCTGATCTTTGCCATTTTATCATCTCCTAGCATATAGTTCTTATTTCATGCAACCAGAAAAACACTCTAACACGTTAGATTATATTCTCCAGCAAGTTCTTCATTTAAAACAACCACCTCAACGCCCCATATTTTTCTGACCTTAAGCAATCTGGCTCTTAATTCTGCCAATGGCCCGGCTAGCCACGTAATATCTTCTGCGTTTTTCCTGATTCTGGTATAACGCTCACTTTAATGCCACCCCGATTTCTTCTCGATACAACTGACGGAATGTATCCATAATTGCATTATGTTCCAACAATTCAAATTCCGGTGCTATCTCACATAATACTTTGTTGTTTTCATTTTTATATAAGGAAATGTACTGCAGTTTACTGTCCTGTCTCCGCTTTACTTCAATATATTTAGATAAAAAATAGTCATGTGTAGAAACAAAAATCTGTACACCTTCTGTCTCCAGCATGATCAACAATTCAGCCAGCACCGGAATATATTTCGGATTGATATTTGCTTCTGGCTCGTCCCAAAACAAAACGGATCCCTTCTCCAGTGTCCCGTTTTTTATCAACTGCCATAAAAGAGCAATTTTACGTAATCCTTCTGCTACCAAATTAAATTCTAACTTTGCCTGTGTACCAGGTTTTAAATAAAAACGATCCTCATGCAATGTTACTTTCCCATTACTGATTTTCTGTAAAATATCCAGATATTTTTTCCTTACAGTTGAATCCACTCCTCTGGAAATATCAATTTTGGCAGCCGCAATAATATCCAGATACGTATCATCAAATTCCACATTTCCCATTTTTACTGCAGCATCCAGATTCCAGGCATTTGATAAAATCTCTTTTGCCGGAATAAATACGCTTGTGAGATCAGACATCTGCTTTTCCCATTTCTCTTCTGAATTAATCTCTGCATCCCATTTTCGTGTCTTGGTTGAAAATGTCATTCCTATTTTGGCAGTATCAGATTCCACAGAAACCATGGCTTTATTGCTTCCACTCTTTCCTCTGTTTACCAGACGTCCAATTCCAGACTGATCAGGACGAAATAACATAGTTGTTTTCTGTGAAAAAGACACATCATGTTTGGAAGCCTGACATGCTGCATAGGCTAATTTCATAATATGAGTCTTTCCCACACCATTTTCACCAACTAATACATTTAATCCTTCACAAAAAGGAATCTTTATATCTTCAAATACCGTAAAATTCTCTGCTGCAATCTTTGTTAATGGCATTTCCATCACCTCAATATTTCCATTTTTATAAATCAGTTCATTATATCTGTCGCACGACAATATAAAGTAACTTCTATAATAATTTTATATTATAACACATATAAATATGTCAAACAGCTATTTTATTCAATATAATATTGTAAAATCTGAAAGCTTGTAAAAGGCTATAATTATCACTTCCAGTTCTTCCATATCTCCGGCTGATATCCTACTGTCGCCTGTTTTCCGTTTCTTACCACAGGGACTTTGATGATACTCTGGTTTTCGAGGATTTTCTCTGCTTTGTCTTCCTCTGCGATATAAGTGATCAATGCCAGCAGGTCTTTATCCTTGCAGTCAGTATCTATCAGCTTGTTATAACCACCAACTGCCTGGCAGACAGACTGGAATTCACCTTTACTTAAGCCTTTTTCTTTCATATCTATAAACTGATATTTAATTCCCCGTTCTTTGAAGTAGCGTTCTGCTTTCTTGCTGTCAAAGCTTTTCTTTGTACCAAAAATCTGTATATTCATAATCTAATACTTTCTCCCGTTTTCCATAGAATTGTTGTTCCTGTTCATTTTTAATTTTCGTCCATTTCACAGTTTTTTCAAATTCTCACCACATATTTCTCACATTTTCCGGTTATATTATTACTTGTACAGAGCAAAGAGTAATTGCAAATAAAACTTTTTCTTTTTCATACTTTTGCCGGGAATCGATGAGGTTCCCGGCCTCCTTCTTTTATTCCGTTATTTTTATTCCGTTATTTTTTATTCCGTTAGATTTTCTTTTTAATATGGTTATAGATGTTCAGTCCTTTTGTCTGTCCGTATTTGGAAATGATAGATCTGTAAATCTGCTGTTTTCTGTTTTTGTCTTCTGCATTTTTCTCCACAGTTGTAGAAACATAGTTTACTACTTCCTTTGGCATGCCTGCTTTGTCGAGAACCAATACCAGTTCCTGCTGTAATTTCTTTGTTCCGGCATTCATGTCAATTATCTTTTGTTTTGGCTTTTTTGTATTCTGATTCTCTGATTGTTTGACAGACTGTTTTTCAGGTTGTTCATCCAACTGTTTTTCTGTTTTCTGACCGGATTGTTCGGTCATCTGTCCGTCTTTTTCTTTACCGGTCTGTTTTTTTACCTGTTTCCTTGTATGCACCTGTTTTCCGGAAATCTTCTCATTTCTGGAGACTTTCACATCTTTTTCTGTTTTCCAGAACTCTATAATATGGTCAAATCCTGTATCCTTACTGATTACAACAATTTTACATTCTTCATCCTGACCTGCACACTCTTTTCCTATCAGGTATCCCAGATAAGAGCCCAGATGCATATCTGCTGACTGATTTCCTGTTGGTACTTTATGTGTGATCAGTTTTGACTCTCCGTGATCATTGATAATATCAAGGTCTATTTTTCTGCTGTTATCTGTATAAAATAGATGGATAATATCTGTTTCCCGTAATTTTTCGCATCCTTTGAAGCCTTCACTTCCTACATTTTCATAATCAATTAAATAATAAGTTTTGATAATCTTCATCCTCTCTTTATTTGTTAATGTTCACTCCGTTCACAGTAACCTTTATTTTTCTCTGCTGTATAATACTCTGTCATTTTTCAGCCGGATAATTCTTTCCTATTTTAACATGCATCTTTCTTCGGCACAACCACATAGTGGCAGCTCTCCTGGTTAGTATTTCCTGGTTGTCTTTCCTGCCTGTTCCAGTCAGACAGAATATTATCATATCCACGAATAGTATTCCCATATTGCCGCCATAATAAATTTACATACCTTTTGTGAAAAATGACGGTTTTTTCATCAAATTTGAGTTGATAAATCTTTAACAAATTTCAAAAAAAGGCAAAAATCCTGTTGATTTTAAGCGTTAAATATGTATAATAGTAA
The DNA here is from genome assembly GCF_056339875.1 of Blautia sp. ZXY-1-C6. Lineage (NCBI taxonomy): Bacteria > Bacillati > Bacillota > Clostridia > Lachnospirales > Lachnospiraceae > Blautia > Blautia sp. ZXY-1-C6. The sequence continues at coordinate 721 of NZ_JBWJVQ010000202.1, read as the reverse complement.
AAGAGAAGCGATACCCATTCGCTTTTATGGTAAGGTATCTTAAGCCTGTTTAAACAGGCGCTTTCATTAACGAAGAAAAGAGGTTAAACGTAAGATGGCAAAAATCGATTTAAGCAAGTATGGCATTACCGGAACTACAGAAATTGTCTACAACCCTTCTTATGAAGTATTATTTGAAGAAGAAACCAAACCGGAACTGGAAGGCTTTGAAAAAGGTCAGGTCAGCGAACTTGGTGCAGTTAACGTTATGACAGGTATCTACACAGGACGTTCTCCTAAAGATAAATATATCGTTATGGATGAGAACTCCAAAGATACAGTATGGTGGACAACAGACGAATACAAAAACGATAACCATCCTGCAACTCAGGAAGCATGGAATGCAGTAAAAGAAATCGCTAAAAAAGAGCTCTCCAACAAGAGACTTTTCGTAGTAGATGCATTCTGCGGTGCTAACAAAGATACTCGTATGGCTATCCGTTTCATCGTTGAAGTTGCTTGGCAGGCACATTTCGTAACAAATATGTTCATCCAGCCAACAGCTGAAGAACTTGAAAACTTCGAGCCAGATTTCGTTGTATACAACGCTTCCAAAGCTAAAGTTGAAAACTATAAGGAATTAGGCCTTAACTCTGAAACAGCTGTAATGTTCAACATCACAACTAAAGAGCAGGTTATCGTAAACACATGGTACGGCGGAGAAATGAAGAAAGGTATGTTC
>NZ_JBWJVQ010000201.1:0-23913 GCF_056339875.1 Blautia sp. ZXY-1-C6 | reverse complement strand
CGAGCATATTTTCGGGGATGAGGAAAATGCTGCCCGTCTTCCAAAGGAAGTACGTGACAGCAGCATGAAAATGCAGCTGTTTGACGGCGCGCTGAAACAGACAAAAAGAATGCTTGAGGCAGATTACAGGACGGCAATTCCACAGTATTATAATCACTCAATCCAGCTGCTGCTCCCAATCTGTCTCCGTCATCCGGGAAAACCCGACCTTGCACTGGCGTGTATGAAAACTTCGGACGGAAGCAAATATCTGGGGCGTACCTGCCTGACTCTCAGAATGGCCTATCATAATGCCAGACTCCTTGCAAGGGTGGACCGAAGCTGGCTGATGACTTCTGTATCTGCCTGAGGTTTGACATGTGTGGTTCGCTTTGATATATTATAGCAGCGAAGCGGATGATTTTATCTGTCTGACTGAAATGATGTCAGGTCAGACATTTACGGATTGTTCGGCTGCTATAGATGAAACAACAGAAAAAGGTGGGTGAGAAATCAAATGCGAAATAAAAGTCTGGATGCTGTAAAGGCCATTGCTGCGTGCCTGGTGGTATGCATCCATGTAAGCTTTCCGGGACAGGCCGGGCAGCTTGTAAAAGTACTGGCAAGATGTGCGGTGCCGTTTTTCTTTATGGTATCCGGGTATTTCTGTTATTATCAAAATTGCAATGCCTCAAAAAGAATATTGTCTAAAATCCTGCATATCATGAAGCTTTTTGCAGTTTCAGTTGTGTTTTATTTTATCTGGGAATGTTTTATGAAAGCCTGGAATGGGGAGAGAGTATGGACATGGATAAAAGGGCTTGTGAGTACAGAGCATCTGAAGGAATTTTTCGTGTACAACAGTACTTCTCCGGTAAGAGCACATTTATGGTTTCTTCCTGCATTAATTTACTGTTATCTGCTTGCTCTTCTGATTGAAAAATGGAGAATGCGTAGGGCTGCATATTGTATGGCACCTGTATTGCTGGCAATACTTTTATGGAGAGCGGAGTTTTGTGTCTTTTTTGACAGATTTTATCACACTATGGAATACAGAAACTTTCTGTTTACAGGAATGAGCTTTTTCCTTACAGGTCAGATAATCCATGAATATCAGGATAAGATAGTATGCAAACGTCTGGAGCAATGGATGCAATGGGGATTGAAAGCAGGGATGATTTTCGGTGTGGCACTCAGCATGATGGAATATGCTTTCCGGGGAGCAGGAGAAATTTACACAGGAAATTGTGTTGCAGTGATCTGTCTGTTTCTGTGGCTTATTTTATATGGAAGGGAAATAAATTTTCCCTCTGTACTGGTGGAAACCGGAAGAAAATATGCTTTCCTGATCTATCTTCTTCATCCGGCAGTATCAGATCTTCTGAAAAAATGTTCAGAAGGTCTGGGAGTCAGCAACTGTCAGATTTATTTTTGGTTGCGTCCGGTTTTGGTATATATGCTGACAGTGGTGACAGTTTCTGGCATATCTGCGGTCTCTGCGTATGCAAGGCAAAATATTTTGCAGAATAATCATGTATAGTCAGGGTATGAAAATACGGAATGAATTTTGGCTGCGTTACTGAGAATGGAATGAACAGTAACATAGTAACGTTATCTTCAGGAACCGCGGGAATTATAACTGTTCACATAATGGAAAATGTGATATAGTAATCAGTAAATCTTATGAACGTAACCGTTCGGTGTTTCACAGAATGGCGGATTGCTGAACAGTTACCGAAAATCATTATGCAGAAAATACAAAGGAGAGAGAATGGCAGATAAAAATCAGGACAAGAATCAGAGTAAGAACAGAGCAGAACAGGCAGAAGAGCACGATGAAAGCGTGCTGAATCCGGAGATTAAGAATGAATCGGATTTGTCAAAGAAGGAAAGACGTCTGATTGAGAAAGAAAAATTAAAGGGAATGGGGCCAAAGAAAAAGCTGGAATATATCTGGATGTATTATAAACCGGCTATTTTCGGAGTGATCGCAGTGATTGCTCTTATATTCGGAATAAAGGATTACTATGAACAGTCCAAAATAAAAACAGTTCTGTCCATGACAGTGGTAAATTCAATGGCAAATGATACGGAAACTCCTGAGCAGAAAATCAAAGAAACACTTGGGTACAAAGATGATCCCTATAGTAAAGTAGAGATAGGCGTGAATCTTACTACGGACTCTGAAATGGCAGAATTTGATTATAATGCACAGATGGCTTATGTGGCACAGATCCAGGCAGGTTCCATTGATATTATGGTTATGCCGGAGAAGCTTTATCAGACTTTGAAGAAGAATGAGCCATTTGCAGATTTGAAGGAATTGATGGGTGAGGAAGCTTTTGAGAAGTTTGGAATGCAGACAGATACTACGCACATTTCCATTACTGACAGTGAGCTTGAACAGGAATTAGGTGTAATCTACGATCCTGTATGCATTGCAGTGCCGTATTCAGCACCGAATCAGGAAAACGCAGTAAAATGGATAAAAAGTCTTGACAGCAGGAAATAAATTATGATATGTTAATCACACCAAAACTGGTGTGGATTTTTCAGTCTTGTGACAAACATGAACTCTTTTCGCCGCACGATTATCATACAGCAATGTAGAGATAATTGTGTGGCGTTTTTTGTTGCAATGAAACAGAGAAAGGAAAAAAGAATGAACAATACTTTTATGAAGAAAAAACCGATTCTGCCGCTTCTGGCATCTATGGCAATGCCTATGGTACTGTCTATGCTGGTGAATTCACTGTACAACATCGTAGACAGCTTTTTTGTGGCAAAGATCAGTGAGCAGGCGATGACAGCTCTGTCTCTGGTATTTCCTGTACAGAACTTTATTAATGCAGTTGCCATTGGTTTCGGTGTGGGAATCAATGCACAGATTTCTTTTCAGCTGGGAGCAAAAAATATTAAAAATGCGAATATAGCAGCTACCCATGGTATGCTCTTTAATATTATCCATGGAATTATTTTTACAGTAATCTGTATTCCGTTTATGCCTGTATTTCTCAGTATGTTTACAAAAGCGCAGGAAGTGATCTCATCTGGTGTGCAGTATTCAACTATTGCATTTGCATTTTCCACAGTGATCATGATCAGCCTGTCCTTCGAAAAGATTTTTCAGGCTGTGGGCAGAATGAAACTGACAATGATCAGCCTGATGATCGGTTGTATTTCCAATATTATCCTGGATCCGCTGCTGATTTTCGGAGTGGGGATTTTTCCGGAAATGGGGATCAGAGGTGCAGCACTGGCAACTGGTCTTGGCCAGGTATTTACAGTTATTGTATATCTGATCGCATATAAGAAGTGTAGTATTCCGGTGGAGATCAGCAGGAAATATCTGGAACTTAACAGGAACCTGGACGGGAAGCTGTATATGGTAGGGATTCCCGCAATCCTGAATATTGCCCTGCCGTCAGTTCTGATCTCTTTCCTGAATCAGATATTATCGGCTTTTTCCGGAAGCTATGTAGTGGTTCTGGGAATCTATTATAAGCTTCAGACTTTTTTATATCTGCCTGCAAGCGGCATTGTCCAGGGAATGCGCCCGTTGATAGGATATAATTACGGAGCAGGAGAAATAAAGAGGGTAAAGAAACTTTTTGGGATTTCTGTGCTTCTGAATGGTATGATCATGCTGGCAGGAACGATCATCTGCTTTACAGCATCAGAGACATTGATGGGAATGTTTACTGAGAACCCGGAAACTGTAAGACTTGGCACTGCAGCATTACAGATTATCAGTATCGGGTTTATCCCATCTGCCATCTCTGTTACAGCTTCCGGTGCATTAGAAGGACTGAGCAAAGGTGCTCAGTCCCTGGTGATTTCGTTATTAAGATATATTATAGTGATCATTCCGGCAGCTTATCTGCTGTGCTATTTTGCCGGGGCAGATGCTGTGTGGAATGCGTTCTGGATCTGTGAATTTATAACAGCAGTAGTAGTAGGTATCGGGATAAAGTATTACTGGAACCGTCTGCTGCAGTAGACGATAGTGATAAAGCTGCTAAGTCAGGCTGCGCCTGCTTCAGCAGACGCAGCATCAGACTCTGCTTCTGAGGCATTTTCATCAGTAACATCTTCGGCATCGGAATTGCTTCCGCCGCTGAGAACATAAGTGATGACTTCGTCCGGAACGCCTGCATTGGACAGATTATCCATAAGTGTAGTGAGGTCGAGTGTAGCTGCGTAGGCACTCATATCATCTTCATTGGTTACGTCATAAACATCTCCCAGAGCCGTAAGGTCCGGAATTTCAACAGATTCGCCTGCACCGGAAGTAACAGTGAAGCTTCCGAGAGTGCTTCCTGCACTTTCAACGGACAGTGCAACAGAACCAGAATCTTTTGCTGAATTTAAATCTAATACAAGTGCAAAGTTCTCGAGCATGGAAAGAGAAGAATCTGTATCTTCTGAAGAATCAGCAGGGAAGGTGATAGTATAGTTACCGTTTAAGTAACCTTCTTTTGCAGATTCGGTGTCGTAGTCCTTTACTTCGATAACAGCTGCGGCTGTATCATCCTGAGAAATTTTATAGGTTCCGTTTAATTTACCGCCATCAATCTGACCGGATCCGGACAGGGAGAGTGTGCCGGAATCATCTGTTTCAATGGAGAGAAGATAGCCAAAGTCTGAGCCGTCCCTGGTCATCTGCCAGTTCAGAACAGGAGTTATTTTATCACCTTCCTGAAACTCAATTTTACGTCCTGCAATTCTGCCGGTCTCATCAACCCAGATTCTGGTGTTGAGATGAGAATCATCGGAATCACCGGTATCTGCATCTTTCAGAAAATCAAGACCGTCTTCTACAGCTTTGGTAAAGCTTTCATGCAGGTCCTCATTACTTGAGAGTTTCTCTGTCCAGGTATCGAGGATGTTCTCAATATCACTGTCTGATTTTGCTTCTTCCAGGATTGCAGTTGCAGTTTTTACAGCGTCTTCGGCTGAAATCTGGCCTTCATATACTGTACAGTCCTGACTGATATCACCTGCTGTCAGAGTTTCCTGACTGCTTTCGCCTTCTGTTACATTGTCAAAAAGCATAGATCCGTATTTATCCAGAAGTGTTTCTACTACAGAAGCTTCTGGAGCTGCTGCTGACAGATCAGACATCATGGAAACAGTCAGACTGAGACTGTCAGAATAAGCGGAAGCGAAATTGTCTGTCGGAATATCTGCATCTGAATCATCAGGGGTTAATTCTTCAAGATCATTTTCAATATTGGCAGCCTGTTGATCTGCGGCTTCTTCCAGATTGGTCTTGAAATATTTATCAGAGAGTTCAGGGATGCGCATATAAATATCCTGGCTGTCCGGATCAAGATAATATTCCAGAGTACAGATTTTATTATCATTAAGAAGGACCTTCATCAGAATACCTTCTTTTCCTTCTGTAAAAGAGATATCATTGGAAAGTGTGACATTGTCCAGCCAGGAGACATCAAATGGTGCGACAAACCCCAGTAGTGAACGTCCGGAATCTTCAAATTTCAGAATCATGTCACTCTGCATTCCTGACATCAGAGACTGGCTTTCTTCTATAGATGTAGCGTAAGAAGATGCCATTTCTGTGACCTTTTTTGCCCATGCATCTTTTTCAATGGAAGCGTAACTGTCTGCTGCAAATGCTGTAGATGGAATTGCAGCAGTACCAAGAAGTGCTGCAGTACAGATCGCGGTTGTTTTTCTTAACCATTTTTTCCTTGTTTTCATAAAGGGCCTCCTTCCGTTCTGTTATGAATCTTATGTAGTGGAATTACATTTCAGGACATTCATTTTCAGATATGTCGTTTGACTGAAATAATAATCTATAGCAGTCCTTGTAAATGATTTTTCAAATACGCTCTATATTAAGATGCATTATTTTAGAGGATTGCTATATATCAATTTTACCAGATAAAGATAGAAAAAGCTATGTTTTTTCGACAATATGGAAAAAGATGTTGATTTTAGACTAAATTATTTCTATAGAAAAATAACAAAATATAGAAAAAAACTATACGTGTATATAAATAATTGATATAAGAAAATTTATTGACAGATTTATGTGAAAAATATATACTACTATTCATATCGAAACACTATGGAATTGCTAAAAACAGGGAAACGATATATCACAGAAAACATACCGTTAGTCCGGAGATTATTATATTTTACAAGGGGAATATGCTCATGGAATTTCAGACTAAATTATTACACGGAAAAGCAGTAGACAATTATGCGAATGGTTCAACAGTGCCGCCTGTCAGCCTGGCAAATGCTTTTGCATATGAATCTTCAGAACAGCTGGAAAAAGTATTCCAGAATCGGGCACCGGGATTTGCATATACCAGGATTGCGAATCCGACAGTAGATGCGTTTGAGCGAAGAGTAAATGAATTAGAAGGCGGGATTGGAGGTGTAGCCTGTTCCTCCGGAATGTCAGCGGTTACATTATCATTACTTAATATCCTGCAGGCAGGGGATGAGGTAATCGCAGGAAGTGCATTGTTCGGAGGTACACTGGATCTGCTTCATGATCTGGAGGCATTCGGAATCAAAGTACATTTTATACCGAGGGTAGAGAAGGCGCTGATCGAGCCGTTTCTTACAGATAAGACCAGAGCAGTGTTTGGCGAAATAGTAGGAAATCCCGCACTGAATGTAATGGATGTCCGGGAAACAGCAGATTTTCTTCATGGAAAAGGAGTGCCGCTGATCGTAGACAGCACAACTTCGACTCCTTATCTGCTTAATCCGATTCAGTACGGTGCGGATGTAGTGGTGCATTCTACTTCTAAATATATAAATGGAAGTGGAGATGCCATCAGTGGAATTATCATTGACAGCGGAAACTTTTCCTGGAGTCCGGAACGTTATCCTGGAATGAAGGAATATAAGAAATACGGAAAGTTTGCTTATCTTGTGAAACTGAGGAACGGAATCTGGCGAAATATGGGCGGCTGTCTGGCTCCGATGAACGCTTATCTGAATATTATCGGAATGGAGACACTTGGTCTTCGTATGGAGCGGGTCTGTAATAACGCTTTCCGGCTTGCCCAGGCACTGGAGAAGCTGGAAGGTGTATCTGTCAACTATCCGCTGCTGGAGTCCAGTCCATATCATGAACTGGCAGAAAAACAGCTTAGTGGAAAGGGTGGAGCGATTCTGACTATCCGTGCAGGTTCCAAAGAACGGGCGTATAAGCTGATCAATCATCTGAAATATGTAAAGATTGCAACCAATATCGGTGATGTGAGAACTCTGGTGATTCATCCGGCGTCTACAATTTATATCCACAGTACGCCGGAGGCAATGGAAGAGGCTGGAGTGTACGACGACACAATCCGTATCAGTGTGGGTATCGAAGATATAAAAGATTTGATAAAGGATTTCACAGAGGCAGTGGAGAGCCTTGGAGAAGAATAATTCATGATATACACATTATCAGGCGCTTTGGTCGGAACATGATAGTAACCGGACAGAGGCACTGGTTTAAAAACAGAATAACTGACAGACAGTCAGAGACAAGAGAAGCCCCGGAAGTTCAGGAGTGTCCAGTTAAGTGGAACTCGATGATCTTCCGGGCTTCTTTTTGCAGCAAAATTTTTTCAGATATTGAATCTGTTTCCGAAACCGTTTCGTTATAAAAAATAGCGGTTAAAAATTAACAACTATCTGCGGGCGCGTTTTTCAATCAGTCCGAGGAGTCCGTACAGGATAATAGCGATGATGCACAGAATGATAATGGACATCAGTACCCAGGTAAGCTTAAAGGTCTGGCTGGAATAGATGATCAGGTAGCCAAGCCCTTTTCTGGCACCGATAAATTCGCCTATGATAACACCAACCAGACACAGACCAATATTAACTTTCATAACACTGAGCAGTAACGGCACAGAAGACGGAAGAATAATCTTCATAAGCTTTTCTTTCTTCCCACCGCCCAGCGTCTCAATCAGCTTCAGTTTTTCCGGGTCAGCTTCGCCAAAACCTGTATACAGATTCAAAATCGAACCAAAGATAGCAACCGACATACCGCAGACAATAATCGTCCGTTCGTTGGCACCAAGCCATACAATAAGCAAAGGTGCCAGAGCAGATTTCGGAAGGCTGTTCAATACTACGAGATAAGGCTCTGTGATCTTCGCAAGTCTGGGACAGGTCCACAGCAGAACTGCCATCCCTGCACCCAGAACAACAACGAACAGAAAACTGACCAGTGTTTCCGTAATTGTAACAGAGAGATGGGGAAAAATAGAGCCGTCTCTGCACATACTGCAGAAGCTGTGCCAGATCATTACCGGACTGCTGAAGATAAAAGAATCGATCAGTCCGGTCCTGGCGGAGATTTCCCACAACACCAGAAAGAAAAGAAGAATAAATATCCGCAAAAAAAGAACAAGTTTCTTTTCTCTTTTCTGATGTCGGATATACTGTTGCTGATGATATGAGATTTCAGACATCATGATTCAGCTCCTTCCAGATAAGATTGAAATAAGATTTAAATTCAGGCGCATTTCTGGAAGCCATAGGAGTACGGTTCTCCAGATCAAAACAAACTGGCACAATCTTACGAATGATGGCAGGCCTTGGAGAAAGAATGATAACCCGGTCTGCCATGCTGATCGCTTCTGAAATATCATGGGTGACAAGAATTGCAGTCTTTTTTTCCTGACGCAGGATTTTGCCGATATCATCACTTACGCTGAGTCTGGTTTGAGAGTCGAGTGCAGAGAACGGCTCATCCAGCAGAAGAAGTTCCGGTTTTAATGCCAGAGTACGGATCAGTGCAGCTCTCTGGCGCATTCCTCCGGACAATTCGGACGGATGTGCAGAGCGGAATTTGTCCAAACCGTAATCTGAGAGAAGCTGATTTACATAAGCAAGTTTTTCGGCAGTGAGTTCCCTGCGGATTTCCAGTCCGAGAAGAACATTTTTATAAATTGTCCGCCACTCCAGCAGATGATCCTTTTGCAGCATATATCCGATACGGCAGTCACCGGAAGTTACCGGCGTGCCGTCCAGAAGAATCTGTCCCTGTTCTGGCCGGAGCAGACCACAGATCAGATTCAGCAGCGTGGACTTTCCACAGCCTGACGGCCCGACGATGGCGAGAAATTCACCTGGCATCAGTTGAAAGGATATATGAGAAAGGGCAGGGGTTTCCCCTGATAAACTGTGGTAGGAGAGACTGACATCTGTAATATCCAGCAGTGGTTTCATACAGATACCTCCATATTCGGTGAATAGTAACGAATATTTGTTACTGTTCACACACCACTATCCCGCGAGGTGTTTTGGCATGAATATGCCAAAATCCCGAGACATACAAGCCAAAATTCTATTGCCGCAGGCAATCTGGAATGAATTTTGGCTACGTTACTGTGAACGGAGTGAACAGTAACGAATATTTTCATAATTTATGATATGCAGAAATGTCAGGGTATGATATAATAGATAGACTATAGTATTTTTGCTGCTATAGTATTTGAGGGCAAATGTTCTGTAAGGAATACGTTACTGTTTACTATGTGTTTCATATCAGAAATATACATATATCAGACACTGTGACATACATGAATTGGGTATAGAAATCAGACGAATGCTGTAAAAAAATGTATAAGAAAGTGTAAGCAAATGAGAAACAAAAAGAAAGCAATATTTAACACCATTTTTCTGATCCTTATATTTTCCATTACCGTATATATGGTATTTAAGGGAGAGGATCTGGGAGAGATTATTCATACAGTACGGCAGGCAGATCCGGTTTACTTACTGGTCAGTGTGGTTTGTGTGGTACTGTTCATACTTGGCGAGTCTGTAATTATTTTCTATATGATGCGGACTCTCGGAGCAAAAGTAAAGATGGGGCATTGTGCTCTGTATTCTTTTGTGGGATTCTTTTTCAGCTGTATCACACCGTCTGCATCCGGCGGACAGCCAATGCAGATTTATTTTATGAAAAAGGACAAACTTCCGATTCCTGTCACTACGCTGGTCCTGATGATTGTCACAATTACTTATAAAGCGGTTCTGGTAGTGATCGGAATTGTAATCTGGATTTTTGGCAGAGGCTTTCTGGAAGGATATCTTGGCCAGTACATGTGGGTGTTTTACCTGGGTGTAGGTCTGAATATTTTCTGCGTTACTTTCATGATGATCCTTGTATTTGCACCTGGACTGGCGAAATGGATCATGGTAAAAGGTCTGAAACTTATTGAACATTTCCGTTTCCTTAAGCCAAAGACAACCCGGCTTGAGAAACTGGAAGCGTCTATGGACCAGTATCATGAAACTGCGGCTTTCTGGGCAAGTCACAAGCTGGTGATCCTGAAAGTGTTACTGATCACTATGGTGCAGAGGATTTTGTTATTTACAGTTACATACTGGGTATACCGTTCGCTGGGATTTCATGGATATTCCATTATAACCCTTACGATTTTGCAGTCTGTCATATCTGTCTCTGTTGATATGCTGCCTTTACCCGGAGGAATGGGAATCAGTGAGTCTCTTTATCTGGTGATGTTTGCACCGGTTTTCGGAGAAGCATTACTTCCTGCAATGCTGCTCAGCAGAGGAATTTCCTATTATGCACAGATGCTTATCAGTGCAGTGATGACCTGTGTGGCGTATTTCATAATAGGAAGAAAAGAACAAGAAGAAAAGTAGGGGGAGAAAATATGTTTTTAGGAATTTATGATTATACGGTAATATTGACTTATATAAGTCTGGGAATTTCCGTATTTGGAATTACCAGGGCTCTGGAGGGGGATTTTAAGGTTGCGATTTTCTGTCTGGCGCTTTCCGGACTGTGTGATATGTTTGACGGAAAGATAGCCAGAACAAAGAAGAACCGTACGGATGATGAGAAGAATTTCGGGATTCAGATCGATTCCTTATGTGATGTGGTCTGCTTTGGTATTTTTCCGGCAATGATCTGTTACTGTCTGGGTGTGAATACATCGGCGGGGATTGGGGCGCTTATTTTTTACAGTGTGGCATCTGTCATCCGCCTTGCATATTTTAATGTTTCAGAAGCAAAGAGACAGAATGAGACTTCTGAGAACAGACAGTATTATCAGGGGCTTCCGATCACATCCATGGCGATCATCCTGCCGTTCCTTTATCTGATGAGAAGATATTGCGGACTCTATTTCCTGATTGTGATACATATTGCAGTGATTATCGTGGGACTGCTTTTTATTCTGGATATCAAGGTAAAAAAACCTCAGAATCCGGTACGTATCCTGCTGGTTGCAGTCGTGGCACTTGCACTTGCGAAGATGTTCCGTTTGATATAAAATAAATATAACTGTTGACTGGCCGCAGCGGTTCCCGGGAAACGGGGAGGCTGCGGTTATACTTTTATGGAGGGAAGATACGAATGAAGTATATTGACAGAAAAGGAAATATCACGATTGAAGAGAATGAGCAGGATAAATTCCTGCGGCATTTATATAATGACCGGGGTGGCAGACTCTGCCTGAAACTCCTGATCAGACCTTTCGTGTCAAAGGCAGCGGGAGTCCTGCTTAACACCAGACTTTCTGCCAGATTTGTACCGGATTTTGTAAAAAACAACAAGATTGACCTGAGCATTTACGAAAAACAGAACTTCTCTTCATGGAATGACTTCTTTATAAGGCGCATCCGAAAAGAAGAACGCCCGATCGATATGCGCGAAAACATCCTGATCAGCCCCTGTGACGGAAAACTTTCCGTACACAGGATCAGCTCAGACTCACGTTTCAGCATCAAAGATACAGAATATACAGCAGGACAGCTTCTGAAGAATAAGGCAATTGCTGAGAGATACACAGGCGGCTATGCGCTGATTTTCAGACTGACAGTAGATGACTATCATCATTACTGCTATGTGGCAGATGGAAGAAAATCCGCGAATGTAACTCTGCCCGGCGTTTTCCACACAGTGAATCCTGCAGCAAACGATGTATATCCCATCTACAAAGAAAACGCCAGAGAATACACTCTGCTGAAAACAAAACAATTCGGAACCATCCTCATGATGGAAGTAGGCGCCATGATGGTAGGAAAAATCACAAATCTCCATAAAAATCCTGCCACAGTAAAGAAAGGCCAGGAAAAAGGCAACTTCGAATTCGGAGGTTCCACAATAATCCTCCTCATCCAGCCGGGAAAAGTCCGTATTGCCTATGATCTGATCGAGAATACAGAAGAGGGATATGAGACTATTGTAAAAATGGGCGAACGAATAGGAGAGTGCAGGAAGTTAAAAAATACAAAGAATCATTACGAAGGCACAATAGAGAATACCTGAACAGGTATTCGCATTTTATTAAAAGATAATAAAAAGCATTTGTGAAGATGCAGAAAGGATATAATAATACTGTTGAATAAACGAAACTATCAGAAAGAACTGGAAAAACTTATAGATCAGGCGCAAAAAGATAACAAGATCCCAAGCCTGTTTCTCCACAGCTGCTGTGCACCCTGCAGCAGTTACGTACTGGAATACCTGTCAAAATATTTCAACATCACAGTATTCTACTACAACCCAAACATCTACCCGGAAGAAGAATATCGCAAACGAGTCCATGAAATTACCCGTCTTGTAAACTCCATGGAATTTGAACACCCTGTCAAACTGATAGAGGGTCACTACGACCCACAGGAATTCTTCCAGATGGCAAAAGGCCTCGAAGACGTACCCGAAGGTGGCGAACGCTGCTTCAAATGCTACCGCCTCCGCATGGAAGAAGCAGCAAAACTGGCAGAAGAGGGCGGCTATGACTATTTTACCACCACCCTTTCCATCAGCCCTCTGAAAAACGCAGCCAAGATTAACGAAATCGGACAAGAACTGGCAGAAATCTACCACGTCCAACACCTCCCATCTGACTTCAAGAAAAAAAACGGCTACAAACGTTCCATCGAACTATCCCACGAATACGACCTCTACCGTCAGAACTACTGCGGTTGCGTCTATTCCCGAAGAGAGGCTGAAAACAGAAAATAAAGCAGTAACCACAATTATGTAACATATAGCCAATACCCAGTGAAGAAAAAGAAGGTGTGTTGGGGCGCATTTGAGGGTTCTTGTAATTCTTGGTATTCGGGAATCTGCGTTATGAGCCGACCGTCTCACGTGTCTGAGCGAAGTTTGCAACGGAGCGAGTTTGAGAGGGCGGCTCATGGTTTTAGCAGATTCCCGAATGCCTTAGAATTACAGGGTTCCGAAACTAAGCCTCAACACACCTTCTTTTTCTTCACGTACCTTTTGAATGATTCCAAACTAACTACTTTGCAATACTGAAAAAATATGTTACACTAACACGTAAAAGCAATAATACCAAAAATAAAGAAGAAACGAGGAATAACACAATGGCACAGCTTTGGGGCGGACGTTTCACAAAAGAAACAGACAAACTTGTATATAACTTCAATGCATCCATCTCTTTTGACCAGAAATTCTATGAGCAGGACATCAGAGGCAGCAAAGCACACGTAGCAATGCTCGCCAGACAGGGAATCCTGACAGCAGAAGAAAAAGATCAGATCGAAGCAGGTCTTGACGGAATCCTTGCAGATGTAAGATCCGGCAAACTCGAGATCACATCCGAATATGAAGATATCCACAGCTTTGTAGAAGCAAACCTTATCGACAGAATCGGTGATGCAGGCAAGAAACTTCACACAGGAAGAAGCCGTAACGACCAGGTAGCCCTTGACATGAAACTCTATGTAAGAGATAGAGATTGACGAGACAGACGAACTGGTAAAGAAACTTCTCGAAGCACTTCAGAAGATCATGGAAGAGAATGTCCACACATACATGCCAGGCTTCACACACCTCCAGAAAGCGCAGCCGGTCACACTGGCTCACCACGTAGGTGCATACTTTGAAATGTTTGTACGTGACAGAAGCAGACTTGCAGATATCCGTAAGAGAATGAACACCTGCCCTCTGGGTGCAGGTGCACTGGCAGGAACCACCTACCCACTTGACAGAGAATATACAGCACAGCTTCTCGGTTTCGACGGCCCGACCAGAAACAGCATGGACTCTGTATCAGACAGAGACTATGTGATTGAGCTTCTGTCCGCATTCTCCACAATTATGATGCACATGAGCCGTTTCTGCGAAGAAATCATTATGTGGAACTCCAATGAATACCGCTTCGTAGAGATAGACGATGCCTACAGCACAGGCAGCAGTATCATGCCTCAGAAAAAGAACCCGGATATCGCAGAACTTGTAAGAGGAAAAACAGGTCGTGTATACGGAGCATTAACATCTATCCTTACAACCATGAAGGGAATCCCTCTTGCATACAACAAAGATATGCAGGAAGACAAAGAACTTACATTTGATGCCATTGACACTGTAAAAGGATGTCTTGCCCTCTTTACAGGCATGATCTCTACTATGCAGTTCAACAAACAGAATATGGAAGCAAGTGCAAAGAATGGCTTTACAAATGCTACAGATGCAGCCGATTATCTGGTAAATCATGGAGTACCTTTCCGCGATGCACACGGCATTGTAGGCCGTCTGGTGCTTACCTGTATTGATAAAGGGATTTCTCTGGATGAACTTCCTCTTGAAGAATATAAAGCCATCAGCCCGGTATTCGAGAACGATATTTACGAAGCAATCAGTATGAAAACCTGTGTGGAAAAACGTATGACCATCGGTGCACCGGGACCTGACGTGATGGAGAAAGTGATCGCTGAGAACAAAAAATATCTGGAAGAAAATTAAAAAAAATGCTTGCAATTTATTTTGGTTTGTTATAGTATGTACAAGAAAGACAGATGTACGCAATATAAGGACACCTGGATAAAAATGTCCGCGAAAGGGTAGAGACGCGGGCAGAAGATAAAGAGGAGAAAGATATTATGAGTGAAAAGCTTAGAGTCGGTATTTTAGGTGCTACAGGTATGGTAGGTCAGAGATTTATCTCTCTGCTTGAGAATCATCCATGGTTTGAAGTTGTAACTGTAGCTGCAAGTCCGAGAAGTGCAGGAAAGACATACGAAGAGGCAGTTGGCGGAAGATGGAAAATGGATACTCCAATGCCGGAGGGTGTCAAGAATCTTGTTGTTATGAACGTAAACGAAGTAGAGAAGGTTGCTGCAACAGTTGATTTCGTATTCTCTGCTGTAGATATGTCAAAAGAAGAGATCAAGAAGATCGAAGAAGAATATGCTAAGACAGAGACACCGGTTGTTTCCAACAACAGTGCTCACAGATGGACACCGGATGTACCGATGGTAGTGCCGGAAATCAATCCGGAACACTTCGATGTAATCGAATCCCAGAAGAAACGTCTTGGAACAACACGCGGATTTATCGCTGTTAAACCAAACTGTTCTATCCAGAGTTATGCTCCTGTATTAACTGCATGGAAAGAGTTCGAGCCATATGAAGTAGTTGCTACTACATATCAGGCAATCTCCGGAGCAGGTAAGACATTTAAGGACTGGCCGGAAATGGTTGGAAACATCATCCCATACATCGGTGGCGAGGAAGAGAAGAGCGAGAAAGAGCCATTAAGAATCTGGGGTAAAGTAGAAGACGGTGTAATCAAACCTGCTACAGAACCGGTTATCACATGCCAGTGTATCCGTGTACCGGTACTGAACGGACATACAGCAGCTGTATTCGTTAAATTCCGTAAGAACCCTACTAAGGAGCAGCTTATCAAAGCATTAGTAGAGTTCAAGGGACTTCCACAGGAATTAGAACTTCCAAGTGCTCCGAAGCAGTTCATCCAGTATCTGGAAGAGGACAACCGTCCGCAGGTTACAGAGGATGTAAACTTCGAACATGGCATGGGCGTATCTGTAGGACGTCTTCGTGAAGACACCGTATATGACTGGAAATTCGTAGGACTTTCCCACAATACAGTCAGAGGTGCAGCAGGCGGAGCAGTTCTCTGTGCTGAAACCTTAAAAGCAAAAGGATATATCCAGGCGAAATAATTTATAGAAAATAATAAAAGAGGTGCCGGTAACGGTGCCTCTTTTTATGAGGACACGACGGATTATGAAAGAAAAAGTTCTGACAACAGTGGTGACTTTTGAAACTACCACTCAGGCAATTGCCATGGAAAGGGAATGTAAGAAAAACAAATTTACAGGCAGACTGATCCCTGTGCCAAGAGAAATATCAGCTTCCTGCGGCCTTGCGTGGAAATGTGGGGAACAGAACGAAGAAGAAACAGCTTCCTATATGAAGGAACAGGATCTGGAATATGAAAAGATTTATAGGATTCTTGCGTAAAATGGAAAGATTTATAGGAACACCTGATATATGGTAAACGGTTCACATTTTGACGGATATGTGAAAACATGATACAATGATAGCACTGAATCTCTTGTTATAGAAGATATGTAACTATTCGGCAGTCTGTCGGCTGTGAAAGTACGTTACTGTTCACTCCGTTTACAGTAACGAAAGTATTGAACAGTTACGAGGAGATTCTGAATATGGAGATCAATTGGGGTGAACTGACTTATGGGAAATGAAATGAAAAAAAATGAAGTGCGTCTTACACAGCTTGCCAGTGCAGCCGGATGCGGTGCTAAGATTGGCCCGAAGGTTCTGGCACAGGTAGTAGGCAAACTTCCGAAATTTACAGATCCGATGCTTCTGGTAGGTCCGGAGACATCAGATGATGCAGCAGTATACAAGATTAATGATGAACTGGCAATGATCCATACAGTAGACTTTTTTCCGCCAGTAGTGGATGATCCGTATATGTACGGGCAGATCGCAGCAGCCAATGCACTGAGTGATGTCTATGCAATGGGCGGTGTTCCGAAACTGGCATTAAATGTGGTAGCATTTCCAAACTGCCTTGGTCCGGAAGTACTGGAGCAGATTCTGCGCGGCGGTGCAGATAAGGTCATGGAAGCCGGAGCAGTCCTTGCAGGCGGGCATACTATCAATGATAAAGAACCGAAATACGGACTCTGTGTAACTGGTTATGTGCATCCGGACAAAATGTGGAAAAATTACGGCGCAGAAGAAGGAGACATCCTTATTCTTACCAAACCGCTGGGCTGTGGAATCCTTAACACTGCCATTAAGGCAGAAATGGCGTCTCAGGAAGAAATTGAGAGAGTTCAGAAAATCATGGCGAAGCTGAACAAATATGCAGCAGAGATTGCATCTAAATACACGATCCACAGCTGCACCGACGTAACAGGATTCAGTCTTGCAGGTCACAGTCTGGAAATGGCAAAAGGCAGCCGGAAAACCCTGGTGATCCAGTCTGAGAAACTTCCGATCATTGAGGGTGTTGAAGAGTATGCACAGATGGGGCTGATTCCTGAAGGTGCATACAGAAATCGTGACTTCGCAGGCGATGAAGTACGAAGTGAGATTAAGGAACTCTGGATGGAGGATCTGGTATTTGATCCGCAGACATCCGGCGGACTTCTGCTTGCAGTACCGGCAGAAGAAGCCGATGCCCTTGCAGAAGAGCTTGCAGGTATGGATATCTTCGGCGGTGTTATCGGATATGTAACAGAATTGCAGGATAAAGCAGTTGTATTTGAATAAAAAAATCAGCTTTACTTTCAGACATTTTCTCCTGCGTCAGCATGTCTGCAGATATCTTTCTTGTCCTTTGTATTCTGCCGAACTGTCTCGATTGCATTAGTATATGGAATTGCTATAAAAATCTTCGAATATAATGGAACATAATTACAAATCTGATGAATATTCTTGAATTGTTTGACGATTTCGGTTGTGAAACAGATATTCAGGTGATATAATGTTCTCAATAAAATACATTGCGGAGGTGTAGTTATGAATTACGAAGATGTACAGAAAGTGTCAAACGCGGCGAAAGCCAAGAGTAACCTGGTGAATACCAATTTTTTCAAGTACTTTATACGTGCGGTCATGGCGGGATTTTTTATTGATGTGGCTATGATCTACAGTAATGTAGTTGGAAACGTATTCTCCAAGACCATGCCTGAATGGGGAAAATTTGTGGGGGCATTAGTATTCTCCATTGCAGTGCTTCTGATCAGCTTCGTAGGCGGCGAGCTTTTTACAGGAAATAATATGGTAATGGCGTTCGGAGCCTATGATAAACAGGTAAGCTGGAAAGAGGCCGGTAAGGTATGGGGCGTAAGCTACCTTGGAAACTTTGTCGGATGTGCAATTTTAGCATTGTTGTTTGTAGGTGCAGGAGCATCCGGAACAGCAGACTATTTTGCGGGATTCATTGGAAATAAACTGAGTATTCCGCTCGGACAGATGTTCTTCAGAGCAGTGCTCTGTAACTTCTTCGTCTGTCTTGGCGTGCTTTGTGGTATGAAATTAAAGAGTGATGCAGGAAGATTCCTGATGATCGTTATGTGTATCTCAGGATTCGTTGTAAGCGGATTTGAGCACTGCATCGCAAATATGGGAATCTTTGTTACCGCATACTGCCTGGTACCTGGATTATCCCTTGGAGCCATGGTAAAGAGCATGGTAGTAGTAACTTTAGGAAATATGGTGGGCGGTGCCCTGTTGCTGGCATGGCCGCTCAGAAAGATGAGTGCAGATAAATAATATGTCAAAAGCTTTATACATAGCCGAAAAGCCCAGTGTGGCGCAGGAATTCGCAAAAGCTTTGAAAATCAACGGACAAAGACGGGATGGCTACCTGGAATCTCAGGACAGCGTGGTGACCTGGTGTGTGGGACACCTGGTCACCATGAGCTACCCGGAAAAATATGATATCAAATATAAAAGGTGGAGTTTAGATACCCTGCCTTTTTTGCCGCGCGAATTTAAATATGAAGTGATCCCCGGAGTGCAGAAGCAGTTTGAGATTGTCAAAGGACTGCTTAACCGTGAGGATGTGGACACCATTTACGTGTGTACCGACTCCGGACGCGAGGGAGAATACATCTACCGTCTGGTGGCACAGATGGCAGGTGTTCATGGAAAAAAAGAAAAGAGAGTCTGGATTGACTCTCAGACAGAAGAAGAGATCATGAGAGGAATCAGAGAGGCAAAGGATCTGTCAGCATATGACAATCTTTCTGCTTCAGCCTATCTTCGAGCAAAAGAAGACTATCTCATGGGAATTAATTTTTCCCGTGTACTGACACTGCGTTATGGAAACAGTGTGTCAAATTATTTAAATACGAAATATCAGGCCATTTCTGTAGGACGGGTTATGACCTGTGTGCTTGGAATGGTAGTGCGAAGAGAACGCGAGATCCGTGCGTTTGTGAAAACTCCGTTTTACCGCGTACTCAGCTGCATTGCCCTTGAGGGAGAAAACTTTGAGGGAGAATGGAGAGCTGTGGAAGGCAGCAGATATTTCCAGACTCCTTATCTGTATAAAGAGAACGGATTTAAAGAGAAAGCCTATGCTGAAAAACTGATACAGGAGCTGTCTGTGAGTCAGCCACTGCAATGTACAGTAGAGAAAATCGAGCGGAAAAAAGAGAACAGGAATCCGCCGCTTTTATTTAACCTGGCGGAGCTTCAGAATGTGTGCTCCAAGCTGTTCAAGATCAGCCCGGATGAGACATTAAAAATCGTACAGGAACTGTATGAAAAGAAACTGGTCACTTATCCCAGAACAGATGCCCGTGTATTGTCTACTGCGGCAGCAAAGGAGATTTATAAGAATATTTCCGGACTGCGTAATTATGAACATACAGCGGAAATCGCACAGCACATTATTGAACAGGGAAATTACAAAAATCTGGCAAAGACCAGATATGTTAATGATAAGCAGATCACAGACCATTATGCAATCGTACCCACAGGCCAGGGCTTAAACACATTGAGAAGTGTTTCTCTTACTGCGCAGCGTGTATATGAGACCATTGTCAGAAGGTTTGTATGTATTTTTTATCCTCCTGCAGTATATCAGAAGATCAGTCTTGTGACAAAAATTCAGAATGAGAGCTTCTTTTCTTCATTTAAAGTACTGCTGGATGAAGGGTATTTAAAAATTGCCACAAATTCTTTTGCGAAGCGAAAAGCAGCAGATGCCAT
Organism: Blautia sp. ZXY-1-C6; assembly: GCF_056339875.1. Taxonomy (NCBI): domain Bacteria; kingdom Bacillati; phylum Bacillota; class Clostridia; order Lachnospirales; family Lachnospiraceae; genus Blautia; species Blautia sp. ZXY-1-C6. The sequence goes on along the minus strand of NZ_JBWJVQ010000201.1, from coordinate 3,938 downwards.
GAGCAGTGTGAACAGAGCCGGTGCAGCGGACAGTGAGGGAAGTGAAGAGGAAGATCCGGATACAGGAAAAAACGGCGGGAACAAAGCTGATGATTCGGCTGAGGATATGGCATGTGATACCAGACTTCTTGCCGCATTGCAGAACCTGAAAAAAGGTGATATACTCTCTGTGGACAGCCTGAGTATCAAAGAGGGCGAGACATCGCCGCCAAAGCGTTATAATTCCGGTTCTATGATTCTTGCAATGGAGAATGCAGGTCAGCTGATCGAGGACGAAGAGCTTCGTGCCCAGATTAAAAGCTGCGGAATCGGAACCAGTGCCACCAGAGCGGAAATTCTTAAGAAACTGTGCAATATCAAATATCTGGCACTCAATAAGAAAACCCAGGTGATCACTCCAACCCTTCTTGGAGAGATGATCTTTGATGTGGTAAACTGCTCCATCAGACAGCTTCTGAACCCGGAACTGACTGCAAGCTGGGAAAAAGGACTGAATTATGTGGCAGAGGGCAGTATTACAGAACAGGAATATATGGATAAGCTGGAACATTTTGTGCGCCTTCGCACCAGACAGGTGGAGGACAGCAATATCCAGCCATATCTGAGACAGTTCTTTGATGCTGCAGCAGTGAATTATAAGGATTCATCTAAAAAAAACAGTGCGAAAACAACAGGCAGATCAACGTCCGCAGCGGGACGGTCACGTACCTGCAGAAAGCCGTCTGCTTCAAAGTAGTGTGTATTTGTGACAGATAAAAGAAAACATGTCATCATAGCGAGAGAAAAGAGGAAAATATTATGTTAAAAGATTTTACAATTGCAAACCTTCTGGATCTGAACGAAACAATCGCAAAGGATTTATTTGAAGGAAAAACATATCCATGGGAAGTATTACCGGAGATCGGAGATTTCATTCTGAAACTGGGACAGACCTTAAGTGAAGAAGAATACGACCACCCGTCAGAAGATGTATGGATTGCTAAGAGTGCCAAAGTGGCACCTACAGCCTGTATCAACGGTCCGGTCATCATAGGTAAAGAAGCAGAAGTACGCCACTGTGCATTTATACGCGGAAAAGCAATTATAGGTGAGGGTGCAGTAGTAGGTAATTCTACGGAATTAAAGAATGCGGTACTTTTCAACAAGGTACAGGTTCCGCACTACAATTATGTAGGCGATGCAGTTCTCGGCTACAAATCCCATATGGGTGCAGGTTCCATCTGTTCCAATGTAAAATCTGACAAGAAACTGGTAGTTGTAAAAGACGGTGACGAGAAGATTGAAACAGGTCTGAAGAAATTCGGCGCAATGCTTGGAGATAACGTAGAAGTGGGATGCGGTTCCGTATTAAATCCCGGAACTGTGATCGGACGCTGCTGCAACATTTATCCACTTTCCTCAGTAAGAGGCTGCGTACCTGCAAATCACATTTATAAGTCAAAAACAGAAATTGCAGAAAAGAGAAGTTGAAAATATAGAAGAGGCAGGTTGTATGAAGGATATTATTTCAATCATACAGCCTGCCCTTTTATATTTTTATGTCTGTCTGAGATAGAAGATATTTGTTGTACCTGATATTACATATGAAATAAAAGTTTTCTCAGGATTACCAGAATGGTAATGTGCACCGGATAAAACCAGTAAAAAACATATTTCAGAAATCTTCCTTTTACAAATCCACGTTCACCATTGTACATATTAATGGAAAGAAAAGCAAAGCAGGCTTTCCATTCATAGTAAAGCCAGCAGCTTCCGATGATCGCCTGGGCGGTTTTATCGTTGCGGAACCAGTACATGATCAGCAGGAATACAAATCCCCGCCATCCGTAATCTGCCTTCAGAAACACAGAGACAGTCAGCAGTGCCAGCACGCAGACAAGCTGCATTTTCTGATTATCCCAGAAGTATTCCAGGGCACAGAATGCCAGGTATCCCAGAAACAGGGTGAAAAATACATTCTGTTTTTCATATCTCCAGGTGTTGGTAAACATGAAGTTCCATGGAATCTCAGAGATACATGCAAATAGAAACAGATTCAGGCCATATTTCTTACGGTTATGTGTATGCAGAAATCCTTCCACTAACAGAAAACAGAAAATTGGAAAAGCGGCCCTGCCGATATCCCGGAAAATCCGATACCAGCTGTAATCCACGCCACCGAAACTGAAAAGGGTTGCAGTTGTGGCAGGATAATTATACAGGATCATTAAGCCGGTATGGTCAATCAGCATCAGGGTGATAGCAATTAATTTTAAAGCGCTTCCGCTCAGAACCTGAAATTTTGCAGGGAGAAAGGAAGCAGGTAACTTTGTTGTCATAATAGAAATCCCTTCATTAATAGAAATTAGAACTATTTTACCACAAAAAAATCAAAGATGGTTAAAAATTTTACAATTTATGACTGGACGAATCAGCACTTTTGTGAGAAAATAACACTAGGTTGTTAGGCATACTCCTCTGAAGTCATTCAGCAGACATCGGAGTTTTATCCTGTGCAGTTCATTCAGCAGTTCTGTACAGTGGAGAGTATAACAACATGAAGTTAATCTATACTTGAAAGGAGTTTTACAATGATTTATTCACGCGAAGTAGAAGAAATGTGCCCAGTTGCACAGGGCGTTCATCATGGCGCCGCTCCAATCCCAGAAGAAGCTAAATGGGTACAGGCAAAAGAAGTCAAAGACATTTCCGGTCTTACACACGGTGTTGGCTGGTGTGCACCACAGCAGGGTGCCTGCAAGCTTACATTAAATGTTAAAGAAGGTATCATCCAGGAAGCACTGGTTGAGACAATCGGATGTTCAGGTATGACTCACTCTGCAGCTATGGCTTCCGAGATTCTTCCGGGACTTACAGTTATGGAGGCACTGAACACTGACTTAGTTTGTGATGCGATTAATACAGCTATGAGAGAACTCTTCCTTCAGATCGTTTATGGACGTACACAGTCTGCATTCTCAGAAGAAGGACTTCCAGTAGGTGCTGGACTTGAAGACCTTGGTAAAGGACTTCGTTCTCAGGTTGGTACAATGTATGGAACTCTGAAAAAAGGACCTCGTTACCTTGAAATGGCAGAAGGTTATGTAACAGGTATTGCTCTTGATGCAGATGATGAGATCATCGGATATCAGTTCGTAAGCCTTGGAAAAATGACTGATTTCATCAAAAAAGGCGATGACCCGAATACTGCATGGGAAAAAGCAAAAGGTCAGTATGGCCGTGTTGCAGACGCTGTTAAAATTATCGACCCAAGAAAAGAATAATTTAGGAGGTAACAGGAAATGGCTTTATTTGAATCATATGAGAGACGAATTGACAAGATCAATTCTGTTTTAAACAGCTATGGCATTGCTTCTATCGAAGAAGCTGAGAAAATCACAAAAGACGCAGGTCTTAATGTATACGATCAGATCAAAGGCATTCAGCCAATCTGTTTCGAGAACGCTTGCTGGGCATATACAGTAGGTGCTGCAATCGCAATCAAAAAAGGATGCAAGAAAGCAGCAGATGCAGCAGCAGCTATCGGTGAAGGACTTCAGGCATTCTGTATTCCTGGATCCGTTGCTGATACACGTAAAGTAGGTCTTGGACATGGTAACCTTGGCAAGATGCTTCTTGAAGAAGAAACAGAGTGCTTCTGCTTCCTGGCTGGACATGAGTCCTTCGCAGCAGCTGAAGGTGCTATCGGTATCGCTGAGAAAGCTAACAAAGTTCGTCAGAAACCATTACGTGTTATCCTGAACGGTCTTGGAAAAGATGCTGCTCAGATCATCTCCCGTATCAACGGCTTTACATATGTAGAGACAGAATACGATCCATACAAGAACGAAGTTAAAGAAGTATTCAGAAAAGCATACTCCGAAGGACTTCGTGCAAAAGTTAACTGCTACGGCGCTAACAGCGTTCCGGAAGGTGTTGCTATCATGTGGAAAGAAGAC
>NZ_JBWJVQ010000200.1:0-42206 GCF_056339875.1 Blautia sp. ZXY-1-C6 | reverse complement strand
ATCCACAAGTGTTACTTCTGCCCCCTGGTTTTGTGCCAGGACAAGGAGTCCGAAATTCGCCATCAGATGGTCTACTCTGTTTCCTGTCACACCAAAGATCACTATCTTTTTCGCACCGGTCCTGATCGCATAATTCATGGCAGACTGTGTATCTGAGTCATCTTTTTCCGGTCTCAGGCGGATAACTTTTATTTCTTTTTTTTCATTTCCAAAGCCTTTTTGCAATTTCCACTCAGTCATTCCACCATAGGGAATTTCACTGTCCATACTTCTTTCTCCGAATTTCCAGGAATTTTTTTCCATCTTCAGACAGACTGTCAAAATCTCCAATAACTGCATCCGGCAAAAGCTGATGCTCCAGAAAAAATTCCAGCCCTTTATCAGCTGCGATCAGACAGGCTTCATTCTTTTTTAAAAAATCGAGGGCAAAATCACTGTGGATATTGCCCCCGCTTACAATTATCGTATCTATCATGCTCTTCCTCAGTCAATCCTTCTTATGATCTCGTCCATTCGTTCTCTGGCATGTTTTACATTTTTTGCCAGATCATCGTTGAAAACATAAGAACCTGCTACCAGCAGATTTGCACCTGCTGTGAGCACTGTCTCCATTGTCTCATCATTGATGCCACCATCAACCTGAACATCTACATCCAGATCCTCGGCCTCGATCAGTTCACGTACTTCCCTGATCTTTTCCGTACATTCTTCCATATACTTCTGACCGCCAAATCCCGGCTGTACAGTCATGATCAGAACCATATCCACATCGCTGAGCATATGACTTATATCGTTTACAGGTGTAGCCGGTTTGATGGAAACTCCCACCTTCACACCTGCTTCCCTGATCTGTTCAATAGTTCTCTCAAGATCTTCACATGCCTCCGCATGTACTGTAATGGAATCTGCCCCACATTCCACAAAATCTCTGATATATCTCTCAGGCTCTGTAACCATGAGATGTACATCAAAAAACAACTTTGATTCCTTTCGGATAGACTTTATCACCGGCATTCCAAAAGAAATACTCGGTACAAAATCACCATCCATAACATCAATATGAAGCCATTCAATCCCCTCTTTTTCCAGGGTTTTGATCTGTTCGCCCAAACGGTTAAAATCTGCCGATAAAATAGAAGGGCACAACTGATACATAATTAGAATCTCCTTTTCTCTTTTAATTCATTATAAAGTCCCAGATAATCTTCATAGCGAAGCTGGCTGATCTCATGCTCAGCCAATGCTGCTTTCACGCCACAGTCCGGTTCATGGATATGTCTGCATCCCTGAAACCTGCACTGTTCTTCATATCTGCGAAACTCCGGAAAATACGCCTTAAGTTCCTGTTCTTCTATATCTGTCAGATATAAAGAAGAAAATCCCGGTGTATCCATCAGATAAGTATCATGTCCCACCGGTATCACCTGAGAATGACGCGTGGTATGCTTTCCACGTTTCAGCTTCTTACTAATCTCCCCGGTTTCCATCTGTACATTTTCCTGCAGTGCATTGGTAATTGAAGATTTTCCCACACCGGAAGGTCCTGCAACTACAGTTGTTTTTCCTTTCAGGATCTCACGTATTTCATCCAGCCCCTCTCCATTAAAAGTACTGGAAAAAATCACATCATATCCACAACTCTTATAGGTTTCATATAAAAGCTCCAGTTCTTCCTGTTTTGCAAGATCTTTCTTGTTAAAACATATGACTGCCGGAACATTCTCTTTCTCCATCATGATCAGAAAACGGTCAAGCAGCATAAAATTAGGTTTAGGATTCTCCATTGCAAAAATCACAAAAGCCTGATCCACATTGGCAACGGCCGGACGGATTCAATGAATTTTTTCTGGGAAGGATGGCAGTCACACTGCCTTCCTTCTCCTGTTCATCCAAAACCTCTATCTCCACATTATCTCCTACAAGAGGTTTCTGTTTATCTTTTCTGAATATTCCCTTTGCTTTGCATTCATAAATCTCATCATTTTCTGCATAGATGTAATAAAATCCTGCAATTCCTTTTATTATCTTTCCCTGCATGGATCATTCAGCCTTAGCAAATGTAATAGAATAATTTCCGAGTTCCTGATAAGTTCCACTAATCTGTTCAGACAGATACAAAGTACCCTCGCTGATACCAGGTGCACCTGTGATATCCAGATCATACGGGAACTGGATTACCTGATCTTCCAGAACAACTGAAGCTGTCGGTGTTCCGTTTACATTCTGGATCAGTTCCAGACGAACCGGACCTCCGGAATATCCTGACGGAGTATTCAGAGTCTGTGTACATTTCCATACTTCCCCGGATGCTGCCGCCGCACTGTTATCTGCTGTCTGTGCCGGAGCATCAGATGATGCAGCAGTATCTGCACTGTCACTCTGAGCCGAAGGTTCCTGATCTCCGATACTTACTGTGATCACAACATTTACATTATCCGGATCTTCCCAGTTTCCGGCTTCCGGTTCCTGTGAAATTACTTCTCCTTCTGCCACCTCTGTACTCTTTTCCTCTTTTACTTCCACATTGAGGAACTTACCAAAAGTAGTAACTGCATCATTCTTTGTCATTCCGACAACACTTGGAACCTCCACACTGTCTCCATAGTCCACGCCTCGGCTGACAAGCAGTGTTACGCTGTCTCCTGCTGAAACAGAGTTTCCGGCTGCCGGAGTTGTGGAGACTGCATATCCCGGATCTGTTAACCGGAGTACCATCATCATTTAATTCACTGTATTCTTTCTGTATCTCAACAGTTAATCCCATATCTTCCAGAGTCTGCTGTGCGTCTACTCCGGTCTGTCCATCCACATCCGGAATTGTGATCTGCTGCGCACCCTTGCTGATATAATACTTAATGGTCGTATACTGCTCTACTTTACTTCCCTTTGGAATATCCTGTGAAGAAATGGTTCCTTTTGCCTGATTTGAAGCCTCCTCGCCCATAGGCTGAATACCCAGTTTCATATCCTTTGTGATATTCTTTGCTTCATCCTCTGTTTTTCCTACCAGATTCGGCACAGTTACCATTCCGTCATCATCTGATTCTGATGTATCTGAGGCCTCAGTTTTTTTGTCTGTATCATTGTTACTTCCAATAAGTCCGGACGCCTTTCCTGCGACCAGAATGATTGCTACCAGGATTACAACCCCCATCAGAAGCATTACAATAGTCAGCCCATGTCCGCCTCTTTTTTTCTTTTTCTCAGGCTTATCTGATTTCTTCCTGTGCTTTTTCACTTCCGGCTCATCATCATAATCTGTTTCATTGATTTCTTCTTCCAGAGCCTCAGGTTCTGACTTTGCGATCTGCTTCGGCATATGTTTGATCTCGCCAAGCTCCTTATCTGAGATCACAACTGTTTTTGCTTCGTTATCCACAGACGTCAGCGTTACGAAATCTCCCTGTGGATCAATCAGAGAATGCTTCAGATCTGCGATCACATCCTCCATGTTCTGATAACGGCGATCCACGCTTTTCTGTGTACATTTCAGAATGATCTGCTCCAGACTGTGGGGAAGCTCCGGTGTATAAACACTTGGAGGAACAATCTCTTCCTGAAGATGTTTGATAGCAATAGCTACTGTGGTATCTCCGTCAAAAGGAACCTTCCCTGTAACCATTTCATACATTGTGATACCCAGTGAATAAATATCACTCTTCTCATCACTGTATCCGCCTCTTACCTGTTCCGGTGAACTGTAATGAACAGATCCCATTACATTTGAGCTTATGGTATTGGAAGAAGCGGCTCTTGCGATACCAAAATCTGTTACTTTTACCTTTCCATCCATGGAAATGATAATATTCTGCGGTTTTACATCACGATGTACAATCCCATGACTGTGTGCAGCTTCCAGTCCCATGGAGACCTGGATTGCAATACTGGTTGCTTCTTTTACAGAAAGCTTTCCCTTTTTGGAAATGTACTCCTTGAGAGTAATTCCCTCAATAAGCTCCATAACAATGTAATAAACTCCGTTATCGTCACCAACATCAAATACATTCACTATATTCGGATGTGTCAGGACTGCTGCAGCCTGAGCCTCACTTTTAAACTTGCGGATAAACGTCGTATCCTCTCTGAATTCCGGCTTAAGAACTTTTACAGCAACAAACCGATTCAGCTTATGGTCTTTTGCCTTGTATACGTCCGCCATTCCGCCGGTACCAATTTTTCCTAATATCTCATAGCGTTCTGCTATGATCGTTCCCGTTTTTAACATGCTTTCACCTCGTCTGCGAATGGTTCTACCAATACAATTGCAATATTATCCTTGCCGCCATTGCGATTTGCTTCTCTTATAAGTATCCTGCCTTTTTCATCCAGATCTGTAGATGTGTCAGAAATGATTTCCCTCAGCTGGCTGTCCTCAACCATATTGCTGAGCCCGTCCGAACACATCAAAACTACATCTCCGGGTTCCAGTTTCAGATCAAAGAAATCAATATCCACTGTTTTCTCTGCTCCAAGTGCTCTTGTAATGATATTTTTCTTCGGATGCTTCCTTGCCTGTTCAGGGTCAAGTTCTCCCATTCTTACCATCTCCTGCACCAGTGAGTGATCCCTTGTTATCTGCTGAATCTTCTCTCCGATCACATAAAGTCTGCTGTCACCTACATTTGCCACATAAGCATAATGTCCTACGATAGTAGCTGCCACTATCGTTGTTCCCATTCCTCTGAGTTTCTCATCCTGCTGTGCCTGGGTAAGAATCTCGGTATTTACACATTCAATGGCATGACGGATTACCTTTACCGGATTAAAATCCGCATCCTGCCGGATTTCCTCCACCATAGATGTAACCGCATGAGAGGATGCATAATCACCTGCATTGTGACCACCCATACCATCTGCAACAACAAACAGATTCGGAAGATTTCCAACCGGGTCAGCAGTTGCGAACACATAATCCTGGTTCATCTTCCGCTTTTGCCCGACATCAGTAGCTGAATATATCCTCATGTCACTTCTCGCTTTCTGTTTTTTCCATATAACTTTTTCTTAACTGTCCACAGGCACCATCAATATCACTGCCCATTTCTCTTCTAATAGTAACATTTATTCCACATTTTTCAAGTTTTATTTTGAAATTCTCCACAGCCTGTCTTGTTGAACGCACAAAGGAACGTTCCTTAATAGGGTTTACCGGGATCAGATTTACATGGCAATTCATATCTCTGATTCTGCCGGAAAGTTCCCTTGCATCCTCATCGCTGTCATTAACTCCGGCTACCAGACTGTATTCAAATGTGATCCTACGCCCGGTTTCTTTAAAATAATAACGGCAGGCTTCCAGAACCTCATCCATGCTGTATTTGTTTGCGATCGGCATCAGTTCCCGTCGCTTCACATCATTAGGTGCGTGAAGGGAAAGTGCAAGTGTCATCTGAAGCTTTTCTTTTGCAAGGTCATAAATCTTCGGAACCAGCCCACAGGTAGATACAGTCAGGTTTCTCTGACTGATATGAAGTCCTCCGTCTTCTGTCAGGATATGTATAAACCTGAGAAGATTTTCATAATTATCAAGAGGTTCCCCCGTTCCCATGACCACAACATTGGAAACTCTTTCTCCTGTCAGAGCCTGTATCCTGTATATCTGATCCAGCATTTCTGACGGGAGAAGACATCTGGTCAGTCCTCCTATGGTAGATGCACAGAATCTGCATCCCATGCGGCATCCCACCTGAGAAGAAATACAGACAGAATTTCCATGTTTATACCGCATGAGAACACTCTCTATCACATTTCCATCACTGAGACGGAACAGATACTTCTGTGTACCGTCAATCCGGGATGTCTGTACCTTTACCATCTTCAGTGCTGTGACAGGATATTCTTTCAGTTTTTCCCTCAGGCTTTTGGAAAGATTGGTCATCTCATCATAAGAAGTAACAAGGTGTTCATGCAGCCAGCTGTAAATCTGCTTCGCACGAAAAGGCTTATCTCCCAGAGTGGTCATCAGTTTCTTTAATTCGTCGATCGTCATTGACTTAATGTCTGTCATTACTTATTTTCTCCTGAATTTTGCAATAAAGAAGCCATCTGTTTTGTGTACTCCCGGCAGAAGCTGAAGATAACCCAGAGCTGTTGTCTCAGAATGCAGTTCTTCCGGAAGATACGGATCAATACTCTCCAGTTTGAACGGATGATTATTCATAAACCACAACATGTTCTCTTCATTCTCTTCCTTTGCGATAGTACAGGTACTAAATACCAGCACTCCGCCCGGTTTCACATATTCTGCCGCATTGTCAAGGATTGTTCTCTGAAGGATTACAATCTCTTCCTGCTTCTGTGCTGTCACCCTGTATTTGATCTCCGGCTTCTTTCCAATTACTCCATATCCGGAACATGGGACATCTGCCAGAACGACATCTGCCTTGAGTTCTGAATCTACATCAAATACCGTAGCATCCATCACATGAGCCTGCACATTAATGCAGTCTGTTCTGTGAATATTCTCTTCGATCATATCCACTTTGTACTGGCTGATATCGCGTGCATCTACTGTTCCGTAATCTCCCATTTTATCTGCAACATGGAGACTCTTTCCACCAGGTGCTGCGCACATATCTATCACATAATCCCCTTTTTGCGGATCTGCAATTTCTGCCACCAGCATGGAGCTTACATCCTGCACCTGGATTTTCCCCTGTATAAATGCATCCAGTGCAAGAATATGGTTATAATTTGAAATTTCATATGCATAGGGAAGATAAGGTGCAGGTTTCACTTCCACTCCCTGATCGACCAGGCTCTCATAAATCTCTTTCTGTGGATATTTATGAGTTCTGCAGCGTACTGTGATCGGTTTCTCAGTGAGAAAATCTGTAAGGATCTTTTCTGTTTTTTCTTCCCCGTAATCCTCAAGCCAACGGTTTACCAGTGTTTCCGGCATAGAATATCTGACAGACAGATATCTGACCGGATTTTCTTCCCTTGAAGGAAGTTTCAGATTTTTCCACTCTCTGGCAATCGTACGAAGAACACCGTTTACAAAAGGTTTCAGGCTGTAAAAGCCTTTTCTCTGTGCCAGCTTCACCGCTTCATTACACACTGCGCTGTCCGGCACACTGTCCATAAACCTGATCTGATAAACTGCACTTCTCAGGATTTCCCTGATCACAGGCTTCATTTTATCTACAGATACTTTTGAATATGAATCAATAATATAATCTATTAAAATACGATATTCCAGTGTTCCTTCGCAGACTCTGGTAATAAAAGCTCTCTCCTGTCTTGGAAGGAACTGATATTTGGAAAGAGCATTGCGGATAGCGATATGGCTGTGTTTTCCCTCTTCCTCGATTTCCAGTAATATCTGCAATATCAGTTCTCTTGTATTTATTCCATTAGTCACGGTCTCTTCCTCCGGCAAGTATGATCAGTCTTAAAAGCTGCAGAATTGATGAAGCAAGTGCTGCAACATAGGTGAGTGCCGCTGCTGTAAGGACTTTTCTTGCACCTTTTACCTCATCAGCTCCAAGCATTCCTGAACTTCCAAGCATTTTCAATGCTCTTGAAGATGCATTAAATTCTACCGGAAGAGTTACAAGCTGAAAAAGAACCGCAAATGTAAACAAAATGATTCCAACAGTCAGCAGTGGACGGATTGAGAAAATCAGTCCTGCCAGAAACAATGGCCAGGAAAGTGTGGAACCGATGTTTGCAACAGGCACAATCGCAGAGCGAAGATTCAATGGCACATAGTTAGTCGCATGCTGAATAGCATGTCCACATTCATGCGCAGCCACTCCGATCGCAGCCACCGATGTTTTATCATATACATCCTGGGAAAGTGCCAGTTTCTTACTTCCCGGATCATAGTGGTCTGTCAGGCTGCCGGATATGGGTACTACCGTAACATCCGTAATTCCCGACATACGAAGAATCCGTCTGGCAGCATCGGCACCTGTAAGCCCCGATGCACTGCGCACTCTGCTGTAAACAGAAAACGTACTCTTTACCTTTGCAGATGCCAGTAAAGACAGCACCATTCCGATAACGAGCAGTAAATACGTAGGATCAAAATAATAATATCCGTACATCTAATCACTCCTTATGATCTGTAAAAACAATTCCATTTTCAATGTGATATCCCCGGAGAAAGGCTTCTGTTTCCATACGCTTCTTACCTTCCAGCTGTACCTCTGTAAGAATCAGCACTCCTTCTCCACATGCTGTATGGATCCCCTCTTTATCTGCCAGGAAGATTGTTCCCGGAACAGCATCTGTTTTCTCAGTGCTGACTTTACATTTCCACACTTTCAGAGTTTTTCCATTAAGAAATGTATAAGCACTTGGCCATGGATTCAGGCCGCGTACAAGGCGTTCCAGTTCTTCTGCAGATTTTCTGAAATCCATCAGTCCCATCTGTTTGGTGATCATAGCCGCATAAGGTGTAGGACTCTCCTCCGGCTGTTTTTCAAACTCCGCGGTTCCCTGCTCAATAGACGGAAGCGTCTTGATCAGCAAGATCCGCACCGGCCTGCGCAAGTTTTCCAAACAGGCTTCCACCTGTTTCTGTCGGAGAGATCGGAATCACTATCTTAGAGATCATATCACCGGTATCAAGACCTTCTCCCATCTGCTGGATCGTTACACCTGATACTTTTTCCCCGTCGATCACAGCCTGCTGGATAGGCGCTGCTCCTCTGTATTTCGGAAGAAGAGACGCATGAATATTGATACATCCAAATTTCGGAAGCTCCAGGATTTCTTTTGGAATAATCTGTCCATATGCAGCAACAACTATGATCTCAGGATTGATTTCTTTCAGAATCTCCAGAAATTCAGGGTTATTTCTCACTTTCTCCGGCTGATATACCGGAATATCGTGCATAACGGCTTCTTCTTTTACAGGTGTTGGCAATAATGTCTTACCTCTCCCTTTTGGTTTGTCAGGCTGAGTCACCACTGCTGCCACCGCATATCCGGCTTCTGTCAGTGCATGTAATGACGGCACTGCGAAATCCGGTGTTCCCATAAATACTATCTTCATTTGATTATCACTCCTCATCCTCATCATAGGAAACCTGATGAAGTTCTCCTTCTACCAGTTCTGTATACATATGTCCGTCCAGATGATCGATCTCATGGCAGAAAGCACGCGCAAGAAGACCTTCCCCTTCATATTCTACTTCATTCATATCCTCATCCAGAGCTTTTACCTTTACATAGTTCGGACGTGTTACCTGACCAGCCATTCCAGGTACACTTAAGCATCCTTCATCACCAGTCTGTTCGCCTGATGTTTCAAGGATTTCAGGATTGATCAGCACGATAGGCCCCTCTCCTATATCGATCACAACAATACGCTTCAGCATACCTACCTGTGGTGCAGCGAGGCCAACTCCCATTGCATCATACATGGTTTCAAGCATATCTCCGATCAGATCATGAATACGTGGTGTCATCTTTTCTACCGGTCTGCTGACCTTTGCAAGTACTTCGTCGCCCTGTAATCTGATTTTTCTAAGTGCCATTTCTTTATTCTCCTCTTCTTTGATTATGATGTTAGGATCAAAAGATATTTTGCCCCTAACCTGATATCTTGATTATTGTTATATCACGATTTCAGAAATTACTGCCTGTCGGATTTCCTTTCTGCCGCAGATTACTTCAGTAATGAGATTTTGAAAAACTCTGCCCTAATTAACTGAAATCAAATTGTATGTATATTTTCCGGAAACCGGAATTTATCTCTATGTATTTCTCCAGCTGGTCTTTGATATGTACCAGCGTTTTATGATCTTTATGTTTTAAATAGATAACCTGTCTGTAAATATCCTTAACTTTTCCAACTGACGCATATGCCGGGCCAATGATATGCAGGTCATTTTCTCTGTATATCCTTTCTATATAAAGTTTCAGATAATACATGGCCTGAACCAGTTTCTCATCTTCCGGACCTGAACCCAGAACTGCCAGCATATGTGCCGCAGGCGGATAATCCAGAAGCATACGGTAACTCATCTCTTCCTCATAGAATGCCTGATAATCCTGCACTGCCGCCGCCTGAATACTGTAATGATCCGGATGATAGGTCTGGATCACTGCCTCTCCCGGTTTTTCCCCCCGTCCTCCCCGGCCGACTGCCTGACAGAGAAGCTGAAAGGTACGTTCCGCACATCGATAATCCTCTGCATTCAGCGAAAGATCCGCTGCTACTATTCCCATGAGTGTGACATCCGGAAAATCATGCCCCTTAACGATCATCTGTGTTCCGATCAGTATATCTGCCTCATGAGCAGCAAAAGCTGCAAGGATCTTTTCATAGCTGCCCTTGGTTCTTGTTGTATCAAAATCCATTCTGAGAGTCCTGACTTCTGGAAAATCTTCCCGCACTACCTTCTCGATCTGCTGTGTTCCTGCCTTAAATCCGCCAATATAAGGCGATCCGCACACCGGGCATATCCGGGGTTTTCCTGTCTCATATCCACAGTAATGACATAAAAGCCTTTCATTATTATGCTCCGAAAGAGAAACATCACAATGCGGACACTTCATCACATGTCCACAGGACCGGCAGGATACAAAACCTGCGTATCCTCTTCTGTTCAGAAAAAGCATTACCTGTTCTTTTTTCTCAAACCGGCCTTTCATCTTTTGCCGGAGTTCTCTGCTCAGTACAGACCTGTTTCCTGCTTTTAATTCCTCACGCAGGTCTACGATAGAAACCCGGGGCAGAGGTCTGCTTCCATATCTTGTTGTCAGCCTGACCAGACTATATTCCCCATTCATTGCCTTACTGTAGGCTTCCACTGATGGAGTAGCTGAACCCATTACCACATTTGCATGTTCTAAAACAGCTCTCCGGATTGCAGTTTCCCTTGCATGATAACGGGGTGTGCTTTCACTTTTATAGCTTGGTTCATGTTCTTCATCAATAATGATCAGTCCCAGACTGGCAAATGGCGTAAACAGCGCAGATCTGGGACCGATCATCACCTGGACTTCTCCCTTTTTCGCACGTTTAAACTGATCATAGCGTTCTCCCTGAGACTGTCTGGAATTGATAACTGATACTTTATCCCCAAATCTGGCATAAAATCTGCGTACCGTCTGATATGTCAGAGCAATCTCCGGGATCAGCACGATTGCTTCTTTTCCCTGAGAAAGCGTCTGCTCGATCAGCTTTATATACACCTGGGTTTTCCCGCTCCCTGTCACTCCCTCGATCAGTACAGGCTTCGGCGATGGTTTTTTCCACTCTCTCTGTATCTGCTTTACTGCTGCTTCCTGTTCATCTGTAAGCGGCATTCGCCTTTCTCCGGAAATATCACCTGTATTCAGTGAAGTTCTCATTATCTCATCATATTCTATGCGGATAATCCCCTGCTCCTGAAATTTCTTTACAACAGCAGAAGTTGTCCCCAGTTCTTTCGCCGCATGTGTATAATCCAGTCTTTTTTTCTCCAGAAGTTCCCTCAGAAGTCTTGTTCTGGCTTTAAACCTTGTTTGTTCAAGTTCTTTCAGCAACTGCGTTCCCGCCTCTTCGGAAATATCCAGGCATATATATTTTTTCTCTTTTGCCTTGATTTTCTCCTGGATAGGAAGTACTGTCCTGAGAGCCTGGATCATGGTGGAACCATAATTTTCTCTCATCCAGGCTGCCAGGGCGATCAGTCTGGATTCCGTAGTCTCTTCTCCACTGCAGATTTCACTGATTTCTTTAATCTTTTCGGGAGCAATTTTCGGTTTATCTGACAATCCGATCACATATCCTTTACACACCCGGCCGGCATTTCCAAAAGGGATGGCTGCCACCATCCCTGCCTTTATTGTCTTCTCCAGCCTTTCCGGTACACGATATTGAAAACTCCGGTCCAGTTTATCACTGGAAATATCAATTATTATATCAGCATATATCATGAACTTATTCCTGTTTGACCCGCTACCTATTTACCAGCAAGAATATCTGCGATCAGGACACGTTCATCCATAGGATATTTCTTTCCTTTAATTTCCTGATAATCCTCATGTCCCTTACCTGCCAGAACTATAATATCCCCCGGCTCTCCATGATGGATCGCATAGGCGATGGCTTCTTTTCTGTCCGGAATCTCTACATATTTTCCATCGGTTTTTGCCATACCGATCTTGATATCATCGATGATCGCCTGTGGTTCTTCATCACGTGGATTATCAGAGGTAATGATGGTAAGGTCTGCAAGCTTTCCGGAAACCTCTCCCATCTCATAGCGGCGAAGCTTTGATCTGTTGCCTCCGCATCCAAACAGACATACCAGTCTGTGGGGATGATATTCTTTCAAAGTGGTCAGAAGACTCTCCAGAGCCATGGCATTATGCGCGTAATCGATCATCAGAGTAAAATCATCGGATACTTTTACCATTTCGATACGGCCTTTTACCTTAGCTACTTTTAAGGCTTTGAGAATGTTCTCTTCCGAAACCTTAAAATGACGGCAGATCGCGATTGCTGTCAATGAATTGTAGATGCTGAATTTACCGGGAATATCTATCTCCACATGAAAATCCAGAAGTCCTTTCAGATGGTAGGAAATACCCAGATATCCTTTACCTCCGACCAGCTTTGCATCTTCCGCACGAAGGTCTGCTTCCGGTGAAAATCCATAAGTTTCCAGGCTGCATGTATGACCTTCAATAATCTTCTCGAAATGTTCATCATCTCTGTTTACAATTCCTACCTTGCACTGTTTCAGAAGTAAGGACTTGCATCTGAGATAATCATCAAAATCCTTATGTTCATTTGGTCCGATATGATCCGGCTCAATATTTGTAAAGATACCAAAATCGAAAACAAATCCCTGAGTTCTGTGAAGCATCAGTCCCTGGGAGGAAACTTCCATAACCACACAGTCACAGCCGGCTTCTGCCATCTCATGGAAATATTCCTGAATCACATAAGACTCCGGTGTTGTGTTCTTTGCAGGAATCACTTTGTCACCGATGATCGCTTCAATGGTTCCGATCAGTCCCACTTTATATCCGGCATTTTCCAGAATAGATTTTACCATATACGTAGTGGTTGTTTTTCCTTTGGTTCCTGTGATACCAATTGTTTTCAGTTTCTCTGCAGGATATCCGAAATATGCGGCAGAAATAAACGCCATTGCATATCGTGTATCTTTCACAAGAATGACTGTCACATCTTCCGGTGCTTCCACAGCTTCTTCCACGATCAGAACCTTTGCTCCTTTTGCAACTACATCCGGCACAAATTTATGGCCATCCACCACTGCACCGCGGATACAGATAAAAAGAGAGCCCTCTTCTACTTTCCGGGAATCATAAACCACATTTTTTACTTCCTGGTCTGTACTGCCCTGAAGACATGTATATTCCAGCTTTTCCAGTAAGGATATTAATTTCATTTTAATCCTCCATATCATTTCCTGCCTGCCTGAATTTCATACAGCCTCTGCGGCAATTTCGTTACTGTTCACTCCGTTCACTGTAACTTAGCCAAAATTCATTCCAGATTGCTTGCGGCAATGGAATTTTGGCTTGTATGTCTCGGGATTTTGGCATATTCATGCCAAAACACCTCGCGGGATAGTGATGTGTGAACAGTAACGCAATTTCTTTAAAGTCAGGCAGAGGTGTTTTACTAAAGCGTATATTCTATATAAGAATAGCACACCTCCCCTGTCGTTTCAACGTTGTTTCTCTACTTCTGCTGTTTTTTTGTCTTCCTGTAACAGAATGCACTGACTCCGGACATGATTGCAAAAATCCCCAGTACAATATACAAAGCCGTTTCTGTCTCATCTCCTGTACGTGGTTTGGAAGCAGTAGTATAAGCACTTCCGGACTTTGAGTCATATCCATAATTCTGGGAAGCCAGAGATGCCGGTTGCGGCGTAACTGTAACAATATTATCAGTTTCCTTTAATTCTACGTTTGCCTTAGATGTCATTGCCTGTGTACCAGTCTCATCAGATGTAACGATTACCTCATTGATCAATTCCTGACTTGCCATATATTGTGGAACAGTCACTGTGGCGTAAAGTGCAAAAGCCTCTCCCGGTGCGATCTGCGGAATCAGAGCCTGTGTGCCTGTGCTGTTTAATGTTACGCCCTCTTTCCTGACAAAGTTTGCCTGAATACCGGCATTTTGGAATCTTTCTGTACTGAGAACCGAATGAAGTGTCCGCTCACCCGTATTCCTGATGCAGATCTGATATGTGATCGTATCTCCCGGATATGCCTGTGTTCTGTCCGCAGTTTTCTCCACCTCAAAAGCAGCCTTTAATGCAATGACTTCTGTTTCGACTGATTTCTGACATCCAATACTTTCTTCCTTTCCCGGATATTTCGCTTTTACAGTTACTGTATGAATAAGCTCTCCTGCCTGCTCTTCTGTAAGCTGTACTGTCATCTGAAGATTTCTGATTTCTCCTGCCTTAAGACCTGAAATAATTCCCTGCATACCATTTGCAATAAATCCCTCTTCCTGTTTCCATTCGGCTTTTATATTATCCTGAGAAAAAACACTGGATATCTCTATATTTTCCAGAGGTAATTCTCCTGTATTCTCTACAGACAATATATAAGTAAGGTTCTGCCCTGCACGTACCTCTTTCGTCTCCTGCTGTAACCGGGCTGTGATCCCTGTTTTTGCCTCCTGTACGGAAAGCAGAGCTGAAGGAGTTTCTGCAACAGTCCGGGTTTCATCCCCTGATTTCATCCAGAAATACGCACCTGTCCCCTCCCAATCTTTGCAAAGCGGTGCATCCTGGCACAGAGGATAATCTGTTTTTACAGAAGAAATACGATATTCTTCACGCAGAGACACCGGCACTTTCATGGTAAAGATATCTGTTTCCGCATCTGAAAGTGCAGTCTCACAGGTCAGCTTTGTAATCTGGGTTGTCTCACCTTTCTTATTTTGTATCTGTACGGATTCAGCCTGCAGATCATTCTTTAACGCTTCTGCATTTACCTGAAAATATTCTGAAATATATACAGTCAGAAAACATCTGGTTTTATCTTCCCTGATCTCATTTTGGTTCTCCTGCTCACTCTGTTGTGTCTGTCCGGTTTCTGTGTCAAATCCTTCTGCGTTTTCTTCTGCCTTCCGGTATTCTTCGCTTTCTATATCTTCTATATCTATTACTGCACTCTCTGATTCACACTCTGTATTTTCGGAATCCACTTCATCTGTCGTATTTTCTGCTGCTTCTGCTTCTCTCACTTCGCCATCCCATGTACTATTTTCCATCGGCAACTGTCCGTTCTCCGAAGCAGTATTTTCCTGTTGACTTTTGTACAGTTCTTTCAGACCGCTCACTTCCAGTGTCAGTTCTGCCTGAAATTTCTCTTCATCGATCCACTGTGCACTCTGCTTTAAACCCACAGCAGGAACATATAACTCTGCAACTTCAAATTCTGCTGCTGATACTGCTCCTGCTCCCAAAATCCCGACAGCAGCCGTTATCATGACTGCTTTTTTTAACTGATTCCATATTCTTTTTTTCATTCTCTCATTCTCCTGAATTTTTATTCTATGTCATCTGAGGTACTTCCACTGTCAGAATGATATCGGTACAGTATCTTTCGAGATTATAAGTTTATATCCACAGACATACGCATCTCTCCTCTCTGTTTTGCACAATAAATAAGATTTTCAGAGTTTCTGCTCAGGATTCAAAACTATCTCCCGGACTATCAATAAATAATTGGAAATTTTTGCACCGGACCGGTGCGTGAAAATAAGAATACTGATAACGGCTGTTGCCGATGAATCTACTTTAGCATGTCTATGCTATAAAAACAAGATACCACTTTTTATTTTTCGTATTTGTTTATAATTCTTTTATAAATTTACCGATTGTTTCAGAAATTCGACATACTTTGAACATAATTTTCCCATATAATAGGTCTTGGATAGATGAAAAACCACTCTCTATCTCCCCCCTCAAAAAAACAAAACAGCTCTCACAGAAATGTGAGAGCTGTTTGTTTTTTGTTACTGTTCACTGATAATATCCCGCGAGGTGTTTTTTGAGTTATTTTCTATTGCAATTCTACTGGCAGTCTTTTATAATGTAGGGTATCAATATGATTGAATATTTATGATATCAGTGATAAAAAATTTCAAAAATCTTTATATATAAGATCACCCCGCAGATATCATATTTACAGAACATGAAAGAATCGAGGTAATTCCCATGAGCGAAAAAATTACAGTAGTTGCACTGGGCCACAGAGCATTAGGAACCACCTTACCGGAGCAGAAAATCGCTACAAAAAAAGCAGCCAAAGCTGTCGCAGATCTTGTAGAAGCCGGAAATCGTGTAGTCATTTCCCACAGTAACGGTCCACAGGTTGGAATGATCCACACAGCCATGAATGAATTTGGCAAAACACATCCTGACTATACATTTGCACCTATGTCCGTATGTTCGGCAATGAGTCAGGGCTATATCGGATATGACCTCCAGACCGCAATCCGCGCAGAACTTATTTCCCGCGGTATTTATAAACCGGTAGCTACTATCCTTACACAGGTTGTCATTGATCCATATGATGATGCTTTCGCTGAACCTGAGAAGATCATCGGACGCGTCCTTACAGAAGAAGAGGCTGAAACTGAAGAAAGCAAGGGAAACTTTGTCACTAAACTGGCTGACGGCACTTATAAAAGAATCCTGGCAGCTCCGAAACCGCAGAAAATCGTAGAGCTTGAAACAATCCGCACACTTGTAGATGCGGGCCAGGTAGTAATCGCAGCAGGCGGCGGCGGAATCCCGGTTATGGAACAGGGAATCGATCTTCATGGTGCAAGTGCGATCATTGAGAAAGACCTTTCCAGCGGACTTCTTGCACAGGAATTAAATGCAGATACTCTTCTGATCCTTACCAGTGTTGAGAAAGTAAGTCTGAACCTCGGTCAGGACAACGAAGAATATCTTAATACAATTTCTGTAGATGATGCTAAGAAATATATGGCTGACAATCAGTTTGCCCCAGGCTCCATGCTTCCTAAATTCGAAGCCGGAATCTCTTTTATCGAAAAGGGAGATAACAGAAGAACGATCATCACAGATATTGCGCATGCAAAGGATGGATATTTCGAAAAAACCGGAACTATCATTAAATAAATGACGGTTTCATCTACAGTATACCTCTTAAAAATAATACATTTGACAAAATTGAAACTATAAACATCTGAAACTTCAGATTCTATAGCAATCCTCGTAAATAATACATTTAAGGGGATTGCTATATTTTATCTGACAATACAAAAAGACATATACCAGAGCAATACATCTCATCTTGCCGGTATATGTCTTTTAATTATCATATTATGATGTCAGATTCAAAAGTTTACCCCTGACCTGATATTACATAGATTTACGTTCCGCAATCTCTGCCATCTTCGCTTCGTTCAGACGAGTATCACCATGCACACGGCTGTAGGAAAGATATCCGTTCATACGGTCAATCTTTGTCAGATTCTTGGAACCGCAGACCGGACACACGTCCATTTCAAGTTCCTCATGTCCGCAGTCATCACAGTAAGCAAGGGAAAGATTTACTCCCTCATAATATCCCAAAGACATGGCTCTGCGGATCAGAGTACGTATTGCTTCACGATTATAATCGATTGGATAACGTACATACTGAATCTTACCGCCGTTGCACAACTCCCAGAAACGTCCCTCCAGATCCTGTTTTTCAATCGGAGTTACATCTTCAGTCACATGACAGTGGAAACTGTTGCTTACATAAGGACGATCAGAAACCCCTTTCACAATGCCATACATCTTACGGAACTGTTCCACCTGCAGTCCACATAAACTCTCTGCCGGTGTTCCATAAATTGCATAAAGATAACCATCTTTCTCTTTGAATTCATTTACTTTCCTGTTGATATATTTCAGCACATCCAGTGCAAACTGCCCGTCTTCAGCAATGGATTTGCCATTGTAAAGTTCCTGGAGTTCATTTAATGCAGTGATTCCGAAGGATGCTGTCATTGGTTTCAGAATCTTACCAATCTTTTCATTCGGTTTCAGATGTCCACCGTAAAATCCTCCCTCACAATATGCCAGCGGGTTGGTTGACGCACGCATCTGTCCCAGATAATCATAGGTACGGATATGCAGATTACGGATCATCTCAAGATAGAAATCCAGCACTTCGTAGAAATCCCTGCTCTCTGCTCTGGCTTTGGCAAGGATCATTGGAAGATGAAGGCTTACCGCACCGATGTTAAATCTTCCCACAAACACAGGAACATCCTTATCATCTGCCGGATACATACCGCCTCTCTCGTACCAGGGGCTCAAGAACGCACGACATCCCATAGGACTTATAACCTTTCCATACTGCTTGTACATACTGGAAATATATCCTTTTCCTGACATGGACAGCCAGTCCGGATACATAGTCTTGGCAGAACAGTCAACCCCTGCCTCAAATACATCCTCACTGATCTTGCCTTTTCCATGGATATTTTCATCATAAAGGAATACGATTTTCGGGAAGAGTACCGGTTTCTTGCGTCCTGCCTTACCCTGTCCGCCTTTATGCACTTCAAGAAGAGAAATACTTGCCATCTTCTCGAACTGCTTTATTCCAAGTCCAAGAGTTACAGTTACAAATGGATAATCCCCTCTGGAAGATCCGACTGTATTCAGCTTATACTCAATCCCCTGCCATCCCTGGTCAAAATCTCTGCGGACTTTGTCAAGCGCATACTCGATCGCACGTTCTTCACGTCCTGTCCAGCTCTCGTCAGAGTATTTCATAAATTCCTGGATATATTTATCGTAACTCTTCTGTGCATAAGGTGCAAGAATCTTGTCTACTTCCGGTACTGTGAATCCGCCATACTGCTGTGCAGCAGTGCTCAGGATAATATCACCCATAACATCAAACGCAGTATCCAGTGTCTTAGGCTCATTGTACCATACATTTCCCATCTCAAATCCGCCGCTGAGTACAGATGCCACATCAAAGAGACAGCAGTTCATGGTATCCAGACGTGCAGACTGGTCATGAATATAAATATAACCATCTTTACATGCCTGAAGTTCATTACGATTCATAAAAAATTTACGATAAAGCTCTTTGTTCAGTTCATTAAAGATCAGGCTTCGCTTTGTAGCTACAAGCGCACTGTCTGTATTGGCATTACTCTTATCACCAATATAACGGATTGCCTGACTCTTGGTATATACATCATCCATCATATGGATAAAGTCAAGTTTGTAATTTCTGTAATCGCGGTAGCTCTTAGCCACTGCCGGGTTCACTCTCTCAAGTGCTCCCTCTACGATGTTGTGCATCTCCTGGATCTCTATCTCATTCTTTCCCAGTGCCTCCGCATGTTCTTCCGCAAACTGGCAGATAAATTCCTTCTCTTTATCCGAAAATGTGTATAAAATTCTGGCTGCCGACTTATTTACTGCTGCTACGATCTTCTGTGAATTAAACTCTTCTCTCGTACCATCTTTCTTTATAACATATATCATACCTTTTGCTCCCATATACAATATATAGTATTTTTTTCTTTCATTCACCACAATTCTCTCTATATGTGGTACGTTTAACAAGTATAGCACAGTCTCTGACAAAAAGAAAGGGGCAAAAAATTATTCGTCATATTGCTGAATTTGATACATGGCAAGATAATTATCTTGACCATCCAGAGATACCACAGATACCTCATCCCCGGCATGTAATTCTATTTTCTCCTCGTGGTCTGCTTCGTCAAATTTTACAGTTTCATCTTTTCCTGAAGAACTTCTGATTTCCAGAGCAACCTTCTCCCAGCCGGACACTATCCTGTATTCTCCCGGATCTATTGTAAAATCATACCCCTGGTCACTGGCATCTGTATCGCCAATCTCTGATGCAGTATCATCCGTTCTGACAATATAATTCTCTCCGGTGAACATATACCAGTCCGGATTGCCCCTCTGTTCATCCTGTCCGTTCTTTACTGCACTGATAGTCTCAGACCAGTCATCTGTCCAGTTATTCTCATTACTTTCATTACTTTCATTATTTTCATTACTTTCATTATTCTTATTACTCTCATTTACTTCATCAGAACTGCTGTCATCAAAAATACTGTTGAGATCTATGTCAAACTCATCATAGATAAATTCTTCTATCCTGTATCCAATCGTATCCCAATTCTCTGCCATCTGACCTATTATTACCATCAGAATCAGCACAATGATCCAGAAAATTTTGCCTGCCTTGCCGCTCTTTTTCTTCTCACTTTTTGCTGTCTTTTTTCCGGTGCTGTATGTACGGGCAGTCTGTGCGCTGTACGACTGACCTGATGTTTTCTTCGTCCCTGATGTTTGTATTCTTGAAGTTTGTACTTTTGTATTTTGCGTTCTAATAGTCTGTGTTCTGGCAGACGAAGTTTTTGCAGCTTTGGGAACTGTTTTATTTCTGTCAGACAAAGGGATCTCGTTCTCTGCCATTGCTTTTTTCACCTTTGCCGAAGCATGACGATAGTGCTCTGAACGGTCTTCGTTCAGATGATACAGTTCCATATCATTTCTATATGGCATTCCACAATATTTACACCTGCCGTTTACAATTGGTCCATCACAGACCTGACACCTTTTTCCCATATATCTTCCCCCTGAGTTTTATATAAATTTAACGCTTCATTCATTTACACATTTATTTTAACATTTCGCTCCAATCTTGCAAAGCTGAAATTGTGTTACTGTTCGTTCTGTTCTCCGTAACCATAATATCCCGCGAGATACTTCCAAATGAACAGTAATAATTGTCAAACTACCATTTTCCTGTTATAATAGCGTGGGAAAAGATAATGGATATTCAGTAAACAACAATATTTTTTATCAGTTTGCCATAAAATATGCAAATACAGAAATTACAGGAGGAATCCACTCATGGAACAGATTAAAATTCCTGACGGGTATCAGTCATCTTTAAATCTTCACGATACCCAGATTGCCATTAAAACTGTGAAAGATTTCTTTCAGCAGACACTGGCTCAAAAACTGAATCTGCTGCGTGTTTCCGCTCCGGTATTCGTTAATCCGTCATCCGGTCTGAACGATAACTTAAACGGCGTGGAACGTCCGGTAAGCTTTGATATCAAAGGCCAGCCGGAGAATGCTGAGATCGTACACTCTCTCGCCAAATGGAAGAGATATGCATTACAGAAATATGGCTTTGCTCATGGTGAAGGACTTTACACAGACATGATCGCGATCAGAAGAGACGAGGATCTGGACAATATCCATTCCGTATACGTAGATCAGTGGGACTGGGAAAAGATCATCAGCAAGGAAGAACGCAACATGGACACACTTGTTTCCACAGTACGTGCTATCTACAGCGTTCTCCGCAAAACCGAAAAATACATGGCTGTTCAGTACGATTACATCGAAGAAATCCTTCCGAGAGAGATTGCATTTGTCAGCACCCAGGAACTGGTCGACATGTATCCTGATCTCACTCCAAAGGAACGTGAATACAAGATTGTCAAGGAAAAAGGTGCCGTATTCCTCATGCAGGTCGGCAAAACCTTAACCAACGGAGAACGTCATGACGGACGTGCACCGGACTACGATGACTGGGAATTAAACGGCGATATCCTTGTTTATTATCCTGTTCTCGACATTGCTCTGGAGCTTTCTTCCATGGGTATTCGCGTTGACGAGGATGCGCTTGACAGACAGCTTACCATCGCAGGCTGTGACGACAGACGTGAGCTTCCTTTCCAGAAGGCAATCCTGAACAAGGAACTTCCATATACTATCGGCGGCGGCATCGGCCAGTCCCGTATCTGTATGTTCTTCCTCAGAAAAGCACACATCGGTGAAGTGCATGCTTCCCTGTGGCCGGAAGAAGTAATGAAAGAAGCAGCAGCAAAAGGAGTACAGCTTCTGTAAAAAAGCCGTAAACCTGGAATACTCAGAGATCACAGACACACAGATGTGTAAATACACAATGTATATCTGAGTGCCTTATCAGACAAATGTAACGGGGCGAATACAACAGTGAATATTTTATTTTTTTTAACACCTAAAAGTGATGTAGCATATATATTTGAAAATGAGACTCTTCGTCAGACTCTTGAGAAAATGGAACACAGAAAATTTTCCTGCATTCCGCTTCTGAGTCTGGACGGGAAATATAAAGGAAGTATTTCCGAGGGTGATCTTCTCTGGGGAATGAAAACCTTAAATGTTCCCGGACTGAAAGAAGCAGAGAGCATTTCCATTATGGCAATTCCGCGCAGAGCAACCTATAAGGCAGTTCACGCAGATTCTGACATGGAAGATCTGCTGGACAAGGCAATTAACCAGAATTATGTCCCGGTTGTAGATGATCAGGGATACTTTATCGGCATCATCACCCGTAAAGAGATCATCAAATACTGCTACAAAGAACTGAAGAAATATATAAAAGCTTCAGATTCATAAAAAGAGCTGCCGCATTGCAATTTTTCAATTGCTAATGCGGCAGTTCTTTTTATATTCTTTATAACGCCTCAGCAGACCTCAACAAAATTCCTGTTTTTCCTTTTTCTGTGCCAGAAGCTTTCCGAACAATGCTGCCAACACCTGCTGAAACAGAGTTCCGATCATTACCGGAAACATAACTTCACCCGGAAAATATGCAGCTGCGATCACCGCTCCTGCGCTGATATTGCGCATCCCGGTTCCATACATCATGGAAACCGCCGTACTGCGATCCTTTCGGAAGATATACGCCACAAACCAGCCGAGTACATATCCGGAAGCAGCCAGGACAAGGATTGCCAGTGCAACCTTCACCCTCTGCATATTCATATCCCGGATATATGGTGCTACTTTGGAAGAATTGGACGTTACCACAAATATCAGTGCCAGCTTTGAAAAAGGCGCCAGCTTTCCCGGCCATGTTTCCATTACTTTTCCATCTGTGATCTGATTTAATACCATCGCAACAACAGCAGGAAGCGCAACCATAAATATCAGTTCCCGCATCATCCTGGCAGGATCTATGATCACCGCAGAGCCCAGCAGGATCTTCAGCGTAGCCGGGATCAGAAAAGGTGCCAGTACCGTATCCAGAACTACCAGAGACAACGACAGAGGACTGTTTCCATCATAAATCGTCACCCACATCAGACTTACCACTGCAGTGGGAACTGCAAACTCCAGTACCATTCCGGTGATCAGCTCCATGTTATTTCCAAAGAAAAGATGGCCTGCCCCGCAGGCTGCTGTCGGGATTACCACATGGACCAGAAGCATGATAATAAGCAGTGAGCCCGGATGTCGGAATACATTTGCCACATCTTTAAATCTTGACTTCAACGCCCCGGCAAATGTCATAAATGCAAATACGGCCGGCACATAAGGCAGACCGCATTTGGCAATATCAGGAAAGCACACCCCCAGCAACAGACAGGTCGGTGTCACCAGGGCCATCCATTTTTCTATAAAACTGTTAAATTTTCTCAGCATCTTATAAAACCTTTGAAAGGAAGTCTTTCAGTCTAGGATTCTTCGGATTCGCGAAAAATTCTTTCGGAGTATTCTCTTCCTGTATCTTACCGTCATCAATAAAAAGAACTCTTGTTGCCACTTCTCTTGCAAATCCCATCTCATGAGTAACTACAACCATGGTCATACCTGACTGCGCAAGTTCTTTCATCAATTCCAGAACCTCACCTACCATCTCAGGGTCAAGTGCGGAAGTTGGCTCATCAAAAAGCATCACATCCGGATTCATGGCAAGAGAACGTGCAATGGCAATACGCTGTTTCTGCCCGCCCGAAAGCATATCCGGATATGCATTGGCTTTGTCAGGAAGCCCTACACGTGCCAGAAGCTCGTCTGCTTTCTTTGAAGCTTCCTCCTTTGTCATCAGCTTCAGTTCTACAGGTGCCAGCATAATATTCTGTTTTACCGTTTTATGCGGAAAAAGATTAAACTGCTGGAATACCATTCCAATCTTCTGACGGTGTCTGTTAATGTCAACCTTCGGATCTGTAATATCAGTTCCTTCAAAGAGGATCTGTCCGCCTGTCGGAACCTCCAGAAGATTCAGTGATCTCAGGAAAGTAGATTTACCGGAACCGGAAGGACCAATGACGGCTACTACTTCTCCCTGACAGATATCTGTTGTTATTCCATCGAGAACCTGATTTGTACCAAAAGCTTTCTTCAGATCCTTTACCTGGATCAGTACATTCTTATCGCTCACTGGTTCTTAATCTCCTTTCCAGTTTATTCATCCCCCATGTAAGGATTCCAACGATCACAAGGTAAATCGCTGCTGCTGCCATCAGAGGCCAGAACGCATTGTATGTACGGCTCTGGATCAGCATAGCTCCTTTTGTCAAGTCCATCATACCGATATAACCGATGATGGATGTCTCTTTGATCAGCACGATAAATTCATTTACCAGCGCAGGAAGTACATTCTTAAATGCCTGCGGGATAATGATCAGTCGCATGGTCTGGCTGAAATTCAGACCAAGGCTTCGTCCTGCCTCTGTCTGTCCCTGGTCAATGGACATGATACCGGAACGGACAATCTCAGCTACATAGGCACCTGAGTTGATACCAAAGGCAAGTCCGCCTACAATGATCTTGTTAATGCTTACAGCACCAAAAATTACAAAATTCATGATCAACAGCTGGATCATGGTTGGTGTTCCACGAATTACAGTCAAATAAACTCTGCAGATCGCATTGAGGATCTTAAAGGAGCCTGACTTATCGTGCGCAGAACGGATGATTGCTACAAGGAAACCGATGATCAGACCTACAATTACCGCAAATACTGTGATAATAAGAGTTGTTTTCAGACCATCCAGAAGCCAGAGATAGCGGTCATCTTTAATAAAGTTCAGATAAAAATCTTCTTTTACATTCGCTAATATCATAGGATTATTCATAAAAACCTCTGTTCCGAAAAGAGAGCTGTTGGCAAATCGTCAACAGCTCTGTTATTTGTTATTTTAATACTTATTTCTTTACAATAATTACCTGGCTTGCATCTGCATAGGTATCTGTAAAGTCAACGCTTGATTTACGGTCTTCTGTTACAGTCATACCAGCTGCACCGAAGTCTGCTTTGCCGGACTGTACGGCCGGAAGGATGGAATCGAATTCCATATCTTCAATTTTCAGTTCATATCCAAGCTTATCACAGATTGCCTGAGCGATATCAGCATCGATACCAACGATATCATCACCTTCATGATATTCATATGGTTCGAACTCAGCGTTAGTAGCCATTACCAGAGTTCCATTGGAACGGTCAACATCTTCCGGTGATTCATATGGAGTCTTACCGGCATCCTCACCAATGTAATTGTCCATGATGCTGTCGATAGTTCCATCCTCTTTCAGATCCTTGAGAGCTCCGTTAATCTTGTCAAGAAGTTCATCATTGCCTTTCTTTAAACAGATTGCATATTCTTCTTCCTCGAATGGCTCATCCAGAATCTTGAGATCATCATTATTCTCAACAAATTTCTGAGCCGGCTGTGAATCGATGATCACACAGTCGATCTGTCCTGCCTTTAATGCCTGAACAGCTTCACTTCCCTTGCTGTAACGTTCTACTGTAGAACCATCTTTCTCATAATCAGATGCATCAAGGTCACCTGTTGTACCAAGCTGAACACCGATTGTTGCTCCTGCAAGATCATCTTTGGATTCAACTTTCTGAGCTGCGGATACGCTTCCTGCCATGGAAAATACCATTACTGCACTGAGTGCAAGAGCTGCAAATCTCTTTTGATCTTTCATCTTTTTTCCTCCTCGCATCCGAAAGTATATCTACGGCTGCCATCTTTTTACCTTCTTCAGGCAACAGCGTATAATTATGCGTTTCGGTTGTATATTTTTGTTTTTAATTTTAACATACTTTCTATAAAATGCAAGGTAAAACTTGAATAACAGATATATTTTCCATATAATGTATAATACATAACTGTTCCGGGAAGGGCAAAATGTTTTTTACATGAAGGTCACAGAAAAACTTTCCCGGTAAAAGATTCGTAATTTTCACTTTTTCATAACATTTTTTCTATATGATACAAGAGGTGTATAAATATTTAACCAAATAAGGAGGCTTTTCTGATGAAATTTACAAAAATGCATGGTATTGGAAATGATTACGTATATGTAAACTGTTTTGAGGAAACTGTGGAAAATCCTTCCGCAGTAGCCAGATATGTCAGTGACCGTCACTTTGGTATCGGTTCCGACGGACTGATCCTGATCAAGCCATCCAAAATCGCAGACTGCGAGATGGATATGTATAATCTTGACGGTTCCCAGGGTGCCATGTGCGGAAACGGTATCCGCTGTGTTGCCAAATATGCCTATGACTACGGCATCGTAAACAAAGAACATATTTCTGTTGCTACAAAAAGCGGCATCAAATATCTGGATCTTACTGTAGAAAACGGAAAGGTATCCCAGGTTAAGGTAAATATGGGTTCTCCGATCCTGACCGCCAGACAGATTCCGGTAGTGTCAGAGAAGGAGGAAGTTATCAATGAACCTCTGGATGTAAACGGAAAAATCTATTACATAACCGCTGTTTCCATGGGAAATCCCCACGCTATTGTTTATATGGATGATATTGACCATCTGGATATTGAAAAGATCGGCCCGGCTTTCGAGAATCATGTTGCATTTCCGGATCGTGTAAACACTGAATTTGTAGAAGTAATCGATGAACATACTGTAAAAATGCGTGTATGGGAACGCGGTTCAGGCGAAACTCTTGCCTGCGGCACAGGTGCATGTGCGGTAGCAGTCGCTTCTGTTCTGAACGGACATGTAGACGGTGACAGTCCTGTCACTGTAAAACTTCTCGGCGGTGACCTGCAGATTTTCTGGAACAGACAGGAGAATCTTGTTTACATGACAGGCCCGGCTGCCACAGTATTTGACGGTGAAATTGATGTAAGCTTTCTGAAATAAAAAACTGTCTGAAACTGCAGCAAATAACAGACAGCTTATCTGCTTCAGCTGCCGGTCACAATATTACGCAGTCAAGCGGATATTCGCAATCCGCTTCGCTACTTGCTCATAACCAAATAACTGCTCCGCAGTTTATCAGAAGGAGCTTGCACTCCTCCTGATACAAGCAAATCCCCACCCACTGCTTATTGCTTTTCGCAATTGAAGCAGGGGACTTACTTGATTCGGTTAAAAAACGGATACACACCATTCAGCTGTGGTTATGTATCCGTTTTTTATCAACTTTTACACTGCAAATTCCAGTATTCTTTCCACAATAAATACCGCAGCACATGCGAATAACGCAACTGTAAGAAGACTTTTCTCCTTATATGCCGCGATCAGTGCCACAATAAATCCCACAGCAGCCGAGATCACACTGTCTGTGGCAAAAAGGATCGCTGGAAATGTCATAGCTGCCAGACATGCGTAGGGAACATAGTACAGAAATGATCTGATAAACGGACTTGTGATCTCTTTTCTGGAAAGAGCAAGCGGGAGCATACGGATCAGATATGTAACTGCTGCCATTACCAGAATGTAAATATAAATATTATGACTCATGAACACCCTCCTCCTCTTTCTCATCCTCTATCGGACAGAAGTATGCGGCAGCCCCTGCCACGATCAGTGTAGTAATAATGATCACAAAACCTGACGAAACCTCCGACAGAAACGGAATCACTTTAAACAAAGTGCTGATCAGCATTGCTGCCACGACAACTGCCAGTACTGCCTTATTCTGCTTTGCCGGAGGAATAATAATTGCAAGGAACATACCGTAAATAGCCACGCTGAGTGCACTCATCATAAAATCCGGAAGAAGATTTCCGGAAATTGCTCCTGCCAGGGTTCCAAGTACCCATCCCGGGATTGCCACACACATGGCACCATAATTATAAAATGCGCTTACCTTTCCGGGCTGACTGGCACTGATCCCGAAAATCTCATCCGTCACACCAAATGCTGCAATATAGCGGTGAACCAAAGATTCATCTCTTCTGAATTTCTGAGCAAGGGAAAATGACATCAGACAATATCTCAGATTAATGATCAGCTGTGTCAGTGCCATCTCCCAGTAAGAGCCGCTCATTACCATGATCTCAAGTCCTGCAAACTGCCCTGCTGAAGTCACGTTTGTCAATGAGATCAGCACAGCCTGCCAGATACTCAGTCCATCAGCAACTGCCATCATGCCAAATGTAAACGATACAGCAAAATATCCCAGTCCTATGGGAATACCATCCTTAACTCCTTTTCTGAAGCTTTCACTTCTCATGTTTCTCTCCTCCTGTTACCTTTTGTGATCCTTTGATAACTGTTTAACTCTTTCACAGCTACAACTTTCGTATTTACTGATACACACAGATAACCCGGAGAACAGTATTCTGTCTCCGGGTTTCAGTCAGGATTATCTGATCTGTTTTATTGCATATGCATAAATTCTCTTATAAGTCCTCATAGAATAATGAACACCATCATCTGTATAACCGCGAAATTCACAGCGAGTCGTATAACCACATCTCATCAGATAAGAATAACTGTTGATCCATGTAAAATTCCCGTTCAGTCTCTGTCTGAGTCTGTTATTAAATCCGCGGATCTCAGACTCCTTCCGCGTGGATTTCATTGCCGTATTACATGGATTCACAGACATATAAAATAATTCACAGTTCCTGGCAGTCAGCTTTCTGGATAATCCATTCATATAAGAAGCATAGTCTGACGCAACAGAATCATAACTGATGGACTCCCTGTTTTTGTGGATCAGGTCATTTACTCCCAGATTGAAAATAACTGCCACCGGCTTCGCATTATCATCCATCCCGCTTATTTCATTCAGCAGTTCCTTTTCTCCGTATTTTTTCATCCAGTCAAGCCCTTCTCCTGTCTTGCATACAAATCCAACTTTCTTTAAACTGTCAGAACTGCATTGCTGCTTCAGAGTACTGCGAAGCATTGCTGTGCGGGAATCTCCCACAAAAATAATCTTATCATATTTCTCCACACTGTCCGCAAGACCGCCTGCATAAATATCCGGTTCCTGATTCCATTTATACTTCACCGGATAAAGATGAATATTTTTCGTAACCTGAATTTTCTGATATGCCTGATACATTGGATTACAGGTCTGTCCGGGAACTGTTGACCATCCCAGAAATGTATATCCCCTCTTATTCACTTCCACAGGAAGAATCACAGAACCACCGCTTTTCACTTTCTTTTTTGTGATTCCTCCTGAAGTCTCTATTGTAACTGTTTTCGTGGATGTTTTTTCTTTTGCACTGTTGAATTCTTAGCAGTCTGCATTATTGCCGCCTGTGCTGCAGACGGGGGTGCTGCACATATTAATACACACGCCAGAAAAAATAATAACATTCTTCTTACACACATCTGTCTCTTCTGTTTTCTCATTATTGCCTTCTTTTATGATTTCATATATTATCTGTTATTTTTACCGGTACTTACAGCAATTTCGCTGTCTTTTCTCTTCACCATACTGCTTCGCAGTCAATTTGACCAAACAGTTGTATTTCAGTTTACATCATCTGACAGAAACAGTCAACAG
This sequence comes from Blautia sp. ZXY-1-C6, assembly GCF_056339875.1. Taxonomy (NCBI): domain Bacteria; kingdom Bacillati; phylum Bacillota; class Clostridia; order Lachnospirales; family Lachnospiraceae; genus Blautia; species Blautia sp. ZXY-1-C6. The sequence continues at coordinate 12,665 of NZ_JBWJVQ010000200.1, read as the reverse complement.
TCTTCGCCACTGCCTTTACATTCTTTACAGACTCCATACAAAATAGAATTCTTACACTGCAGGGTAAATCCATGACTTTCTTCAATATGATGAGAAATTTCTTCCATAAAATGACATTCCAGATGAATGATCTTTCCACATTTTACACACTTCAGGTGCAGATGCTGTTCACATCCCCGTCCCGGTTCTACATACTGATAAGCAGCCTGGCAACCTTTCTCTGCAACATATTTGATCACAGTTCCATCCTTTGCAAGCTTGTCCAGATAGCGGTAAATGGTTGTGATATTTACCTCACTGTCATGTTTCTTCAGATACTCATCCACATCAGCAGCTGTAACCGTATGGTCATTACTGTTTTTCAAATATTCAAGTATTTTTCTGCGGCTTGCTGTCGCATAACTGCTTCCTGCCATAATTTTATCATTCCTCCTAAAATCAGCTTCTTCTGACAGAGCAGACTCGGTTAATCAGAAAACAATTCCTGCAAATTCAATAATAATTCCCCAGAATACACCAAGTCCATAAAGTACTCCCACAATTTTCAGATTCTGAACCCTGTCTCTGTTCAAACGAAACAGAATCAGAAGCCCAACTCCTGCATTTACAAGAAGTCCCGCCATCATCGCCCCGGCTCCGATAATATGATCCAGATATAACTGGGTGATTACTACAGAAGAAGCGCAGTTGGGAATCAGTCCCACTAAAGCTGCGATCAGTTCACCTGCAATCGGTGTTCCTGTAAAAAGTCCTGCCAGTGTCTCTTCTCCGACTAATCCAATGATAATATTTAAAGCAAGAGAAATCAAGAAAATGTACACAAAAACTTTTAATGTGTGAAATGCTGCTGAAGAAATAACTCCATGTTCACAATGGCAGCGTTCTTCTTCACAGATTTCATGAATATCCACATCAGGTTCCTGTTTCTTCAGAATATGTGTGTAAACATACTCCAGCACCAGGCCGGAAAGTATTCCGATCACCGCTTTGCAGGTCAGGATTTTCACAATTGTAACTACAGGAACTGCATTGGAGATCATGATCGGAAACATTTCATCTGAAGTAGACAGATACACCGCGATCAAAGTTCCCACTGTGATCACACGTCCGGCAAAAAGGCTGGATGCCGCTGCCGAAAATCCACACTGTGGGATCACTCCCAGAAGTCCACCCCATACCGGTCCGAATTTTCCGGCTGTACGGATTCTCTTTCGTGCTGCCGCACCTGTCTTATGCTCCATCCATTCCATAAACAGATAAGTAAGAAAAAGAAAGGGTAGCAGCTTGATGCTGTCTATTACTGAATCTAATATAATCTCTGACATATAGTTCTCCTTATATTTGCACTTTATTTGTATTTGCAACTCATTTACATTTGCAACTTATTTGCATTTCTGTATTATATAGTATTTTTATAATTTGTCAAGTCTGTAAACCATACAATTGAAACATTCCAAAAAAAAGACCATCTTTCAGATATGGGGGAAAATCCGGAAGATGGTCTTTTTATTCATGTTTTATTTATACAATATATAAGAATGTTATATCTGTATTATTCAGCAACTGCCTTAAATGCTTCATCAAGATCCTGAATGATATCGTCAATATTCTCTGTACCAATGGAAAGACGAATTGTATTTGGTTTGATACCCTGATCGAGAAGTTCTTCTTCTGTGCACTGGCTGTGTGTTGTTGTAGCCGGATGGATAACAAGAGATTTAACATCAGCTACATTGGCAAGCAATGAGAACAGTTCCAGATTATCAATGAAGTCCTTTGCCTTCTGCGCATCACCTTTAATCTCAAATGTAAAGATGGAACCGCCGCCATTCGGGAAGTATTTCTTATAAAGCTCCTGCTGAACCGGATCTGTGGATACAGACGGATGATGAACTTTCTCTACCTGCGGATGGTTATTTAAGTACTGAACAACTTTCAGTGCATTCTCTACATGGCGTTCAACACGAAGTGACAGTGTTTCAAGTCCCTGAAGGAAAATGAATGAACTTACCGGAGAGATGGTTGCACCTGTATCACGAAGAAGAATTGCACGAATCTTTGTAACAAATGCTGCTGGTCCGCATGCCTTTGTAAAGCTTACGCCATGATAGCTTGGGTTCGGCTCTGTCAGAGATGCGAATTTACCTGATGCTTCCCAGTCAAATTTACCACTCTCAACGATCACACCTCCGATTGTTGTACCATGTCCACCGATGAATTTAGTTGCAGAATGAACAACGATATCTGCACCATATTCGATTGGTCTTACAAGGTAAGGTGTTGCAAATGTGTTATCCACTACAAGCGGAATCTTATGTGCATGAGCAATCTTTGCGATAGCTTCAATATCAACTACATCAGAGTTCGGGTTTCCAAGAGTCTCGATGTAAACAGCTTTTGTGTTATCCTGAATTGCGTTCTCTACTTCTTCAAGATCAAATACATCAACGAATGTTGTTGTGATTCCATAAGCCGGAAGTGTATGCTCCAGAAGGTTTGTTGTTCCACCGTAAATATTCTTGGCTGCTACAATGTGGTCACCCTGCTGTGCAAGATTCTCAATTGTATATGTGATCGCTGCTGCACCGGATGCTACTGCAAGTGCCGCAGAACCGCCTTCAAGTGCTGCGATTCTTTTCTCGAATACATCTTCAGTCGGGTTTGTAAGACGTCCGTAAATGTTACCTGCATCTGCAAGTCCGAAACGTGCAGCTGCATGATCGCAGTTTCTGAATACATAAGAAGATGTCTGATAGATTGGTACTGCTCTTGCATCTGTAACCGGATCCGGACTCTCCTGTCCTACGTGAAGCTGTAATGTTTCAAATTTGAAATGTCTGTCTTTTCTTTCGATTTTTTTGCTCATGTGTATATCCTCATCTTTCTCTGATTTATAATAATCTTTTTCTCTGCAAAACTGATTCCGGCTCTTAAGCCCCTTATCTGCAAGTCATTTTTGTTTCTACGCTTTTCATATCTGTTTGATATGATTTAGCATAGTTGTATATTACCATTTAATTCCTAGTACGTCAATAGGAAATTTTCTATAGCGTTTAATAGCTAATAACTATAACGTTTCCAAAAAACAGTGCAGATAAGACAGTCCGACAAAATGCGAAAGACAAGGATGATCTGTCATTTAATACAATTTTCAATCACGCCGCCGCCTACAACGATATCACCATCATATAACACAACTGCCTGCCCTCTGGTGATAGCTCTCTGTGGTTTATCAAAACGCACGTGCAGCACTCCATCTTCCGTCTGCCATGCTACGGCCTCCTGCTCCGGATGACGGTAACGGATCTTTGCTTTCAGTCTCATTGGCTCCTTCAGAGATTCACAGGAAATCAGATTGACCTTTGTTGCAGTCAGTTCCGAATGGAAAAGATCCTCATTATTTCCCAGAACCACCTGATTGGTCTTTGGAGAAATATCACACACATACAGTCTGGATGCTGCCGGAATACCAAGTCCTCTTCTCTGGCCAAGTGTATAGTGAATGATTCCTTTATGTTTACCAAGAATGTTTCCTTCTGTATCTACAAAATCGCCCGGGATTGATTTACGTCCTGTGTACTGTTCAATAAACTTTGCATAATCACCGTCCGGTACGAAACAGATATCCTGGCTATCATGCTTTCTGGCATTAACAAAGCCATGCTTCTCTGCGATCTCACGCACTTCCGTTTTGCGAAGCCCGCCAAGAGGCAGGGAAATATGCGCAAGCTGCTCCTGTGTCAGCATATAAAGCACATAACTCTGATCCTTCGTATCATCCACAGCTTTCTTTAATAAGTAACGGTTCTTCTCCTCATCATATTCCACACGTGCATAATGTCCGGTTACAATATAATCATACTCCAGTTCACGCATTCTCTGAAACATCTTGTCAAATTTCAGATAACGATTGCAGTCAATGCAGGGATTTGGCGTGGCTCCATGCTCATAGGCATCCACAAAGCGGTCCATAACATCCTCTTTAAACCTCTCGGAAAAGTTAAAAACATAGTACCTGATCCCCATTCTGTAGCAGACATTTCTGGCATCCTCCACATCATCCAGAGAACAGCAGGTTTTCTCTCTCTTTACTCCTATGTCCTCATTGTGAAATAATTTCATGGTAGCACCGATACATTCATCACCGGTTTCCTTTGTAAGCAGAGCTGCCACAGAGCTGTCCACTCCGCCGCTCATTGCGATAATTGCTTTTCTCATTTTTATTCCATCCTGTTCTGTGATCCGATTACACGGAATATTATTGTTTATGATAATTTTATTTATGTTATGATAGCTGTTCTGCAAAATACTGAACAGTTACATAAAAATCATTTGTACAGCATATCTATTCTAACACATTTATGTAAAATAAAAAAAGCCCTAAAAAGGGCTTTTTTATTTTACACAAATAATGGAGTAGAATAGTAACGGTCACCGGAATCCGGAAGAAGAGCTACGATTGTTTTTCCTTTATTCTCCGGTCTCTTGGCCAGCCGGATTGCCGCATAGAGAGCCGCACCGGAAGAAATACCAACAAGAATTCCCTCATGTTTGGCGATCAGCTTGCCAACTGTAAAAGCATCCTCATTCTCAACCGGAAAAACCTCATCATAAACCTCTGTATTTAATGCCTTCGGAACAAATCCCGCACCGATTCCCTGAATCTTATGCGGACCGCTCTTTCCCTGAGAAAGTACAGGGGAAGTTGCAGGCTCTACTGCCACTACTTTCACGTCAGGATTCTGGGATTTCAGATATTCACCAACACCGGTGATCGTTCCGCCTGTACCAACACCTGCCACAAAAACATCTACCTGTCCGTCTGTGTCTCTCCAGATTTCCGGACCTGTGGTCTTTTTGTGGATAGCAGGATTTGCAGGGTTATCAAACTGTCCCGGAATAAAACTGTTCTCATATTCCTTCGCAAGTTCGTTTGCTTTGGCGATTGCGCCATTCATACCTTTTGTTCCATCTGTCAATACGATTTCTGCACCGTATGCTTTCAGAATATTCCTTCTCTCAACACTCATTGTCTCAGGCATCGTAAGTATCACTCTATATCCTTTGATTGCAGCAAGAGAAGCAAGACCGATTCCGGTGTTACCTGATGTAGGCTCGATGATCACTGCGCCAGGCTTTAGAACGCCTCTCTCTTCAGCGTCTTCGATCATACTCAGGGCGATACGGTCTTTGGCACTTCCTGCCGGGTTAAAATACTCAAGCTTCACAAGTATTCTCGCTTCCAGCCCAAGCTCTTTTTCAAGATTTCCAACCTCAAGGAGAGGAGTATTTCCAACCAGTTCCGCTGCATTTTTATAGATTTTTGCCATGAGTTCGTCCTCCTTATTTCATACTAAGTATATATGAATTATATGTTATATACATAATATTCTATAAATCCACTGTTGTCAAGAGGGAAAATCAAATTACATAATCATTTCCCATCTCTTCATACCAGTCTTTAAGATCCTGCAATGTAACCTTATCCAGTACTCCCTCAATAGCTTCATCAAGCATCTTCCAGAGACGGAGTGTGACGCATTCCCCGGCTCTGCTGCACTGATTCGGTTCGTCCTCCAGACAGGCTACCGGCTTCATGCTGCCTTCTGTCAGTCTCAGAATAGTTCCCACCGTATATGTTTCCGGCTCTCTGGCAAGCATATAACCGCCCTGTGCCCCTCTCAGGCTCTTTACATATCCCGCCTTCTTTAATGATGAAATAATCTGTTCCAGATATTTTTCTGAAATATTTTCCCTCGCAGAAATATCTTTGATCTTGACCAGTTCTCCTGTATTATGAACTGCAAGATCAAGCATAAGTCTCAGAGCATATCTTCCTTTTGTAGAAATCTGCATTTTTCAAAACCTCCTAATTAAATTTCGTCGGATTATCATTGTTTTCTTTTATTATATAGTATTCCTAGTCATATAGTCAAGATGTATTCAACTTTCCTATATGAATATACAAAAAATCACAGAACCATCCCCAGTCCTGTGATTCTCTCACTGTCTTATACAGTATTATTTTTCCAGTTCTTCTGCTGAAGTAAATACATTAAATCCATTATTCTTAAGAATACATTCTGTCACTGCACCATCCTCCGTCTGAAGAATTACTACAGGTCTGAGATCTTTTCTGTGGAAAGAAGTATAAATATAGTCAAGACTTACATTACTGTCTGATGCTACTTTCAGGAGTTCATCCAGACCGCCTACCTGATCTTTCATATCAACTACGATCGCCTGTGTAATACGATTCATATATCCACTCCTGTTTAAAACAATTTCCGCTTTATCCGGATCGTTGCAGATCATACGGAAGATTGCAAACTCCGGTGCATCGAAGCATGCAAATCCATAAATATTAATCCCGTTATCTGCAAGTATCCCTGTCACTCTTTTCAGACTTCCTGCTTTATTTTCCACAAATACAACATTCTGTTTGATCATCTCTTTTATCCTCCGGTCAACTCTCTCAGTATCTTTATAATCCCTCATCCACATATTTCTTAATATTGGATGTATTTACATATTTCGTCATATGCTCACCGTCTGTGATCACCAGAGTCGGAGCCTGCATAATTCCAAACTCCTTCACCATCTCCGGATTCTTCTCCGCATCAATAATCTCGAACTCCCTGCCTTCCAGTATCTTCTTCGCCACTCTGCAGTTCGGACAGGTACTGGTTGTAAACAGGTATTTATGTGATGCCACAGGTTCTATCTTCACATCATCCTTAGTCACAGTAACTACACTGGCATGAACCGGCTGTATTTTTCTGATATCTGAATGCATCACATCATAAAGCGTACGGTTCTTATACTCCTGTGCTTTACCGTCATTCCAGTTCTGTACAGGTCTGTAATATCCTGTGATACGACTGTAAACCTCCGCCTTCTTACCACATTTCGGACAAGTGAAATGCTCTCCGCTGATGTAGCCATGTTCCTTACATACAGAATAGGTCGGCGAAATCGTATAATACGGCAGTTTATAATTCTCTGCGATCTTACGTACCAGTGCTGCTGCTGCTTTCCAGTCAGGAAGCTTCTCACCGATAAATGCATGGAATACAGTACCTGATGTATAAAGCGTCTGCAGATCATCCTGAATATCCAGTGCATCAAAAATATCTGTGGTATATTCAACCGGAAGATGAGAACTATTTGTATAATAAGGAGTATCCCCTTCCTTGCCTGCAGTCTTAATATCCGGCCAGCGTTTTCTGTCATGTTTGGCCAGACGATAGGCAGTAGATTCAGCAGGAGTTGCCTCAAGATTAAACAGTTCTCCTTCGTACTTCTCCTGATAATCGGACAGACGTTCCCGCATATGAAGAAGAACCTCTTTTGTAAACCTCTGCGTACGCTCATCAGACATATCTTTTCCCAGCCAGCGGGCATTCAGACCAACCTCGTTCATTCCCACCAGTCCAATGGTAGAGAAATGATTGGAAAAGCTTCCAAGATATCTCTTTGTATAAGGATATAATCCCTCATCCAGCAGCTTACCAATTACTTCACGTTTAATATGCAGAGAACGTGCGGAAATATCCATTAAGCGATCCAGACGATTGTAAAACTCTTCCGGTGTCTTGGAAAGATATGCGATACGCGGCATATTTATAGTTACTACCCCCACAGAACCGGTACTCTCTCCTGATCCGAAGAAACCACCGCTCTTCTTGCGGAGTTCTCTCAGATCCAGACGCAGACGGCAGCACATACTGCGGATATCACTTGGTTTCATATCACTGTTAATATAGTTTGAGAAATACGGTGTTCCATATTTGGATGTCATCTCAAAAAGAAGGCGGTTATTCTCTGTATCAGACCAGTCAAACTCATTTGTTATGGAATAGGTCGGAATAGGATACTGGAACCCGCGTCCGTTGGCATCCCCCTCGATCATGGTCTCAATAAATGCCTTATTGATCATATCCATCTCTTTTTTGCAGTCTTTGTACTTGAAATCCATATTCTTTCCGCCTACGATAGCCGGAAGCTCTGCAAGATCATCCGGTACTGTCCAGTCCAGCGTAATGTTGGAGAAAGGTGCCTGTGTTCCCCATCTGCTTGGGGTATTGACTCCATAAATAAAAGACTCAATACATTTCTTCACTTCCGGATAACTTAAATTATCTGCCTTGACAAAAGGTGCCAGATAAGTATCAAAGGATGAGAAAGCCTGCGCTCCGGCCCATTCATTCTGCATAATCCCAAGAAAGTTTACCATCTGATTGCAGAGAACACTCAGATGCTTTGCAGGTGAAGATGTGATCTTGCCTTCAATACCGCCAAGTCCCTCCTGGATCAGCTGTTTCAGTGACCATCCTGCACAATATCCGGTCAGCATGGACAAGTCATGAATATGAATATCTGCATTTCTGTGTGCATCTGCGATTTCATTGTCATAAATCTCAGACAGCCAGTAATTTGCAGTAACTGCACCGGAGTTGCTTAAGATCAGACCTCCAACTGAATAAGTAACTGTGGAGTTCTCCTTTACACGCCAGTCCTCAACCTTCACATAACTGTTTACGATTTCTTTGTAATCCAAGATCGTTGACTTCATGTTGCGAACCTTTTCCCTCTGCTTGCGGTAAAGAATGTAGGCTTTTGCCACATCTGCATATCCGGCCTGGATCAGCACGTTCTCCACACTGTCCTGAATTTCTTCTACTGTAATCTTATTATCTGTAATCTTTTTCTGAAAATCAGAAGTAACACGCAGCCCTAAAAGATCAATCATCTCTTCGCTATAATTTTTCTCTTTTGCATCAAAGGCTTTATGGATAGCCGCTGTGATCTTGCCTATTTTAAACTCATCCACTTCGCCATCACGTTTTACTACCTGAAACATATCTAATGCCCCCATTTTCTCTTGTTAATCTGTTTCTCCTGCATATTCTTACCGGAGATATTTCTGTCGTTACTGTCCACTTTGCTCTGAGTAACACTGTAGGTTCATTGTATCAGAGTATCACCGGTTCGTCAACACGCAAAAATACCACATAATGTTCCTCATTTTCGTAAAAGGCACAATATATGGTATTTTCTTATTTTTCAAAATATTTTTTATACAACTCTGGCGTAGATTTCTTTCGGCACCCTTGCCTTCACAGCAATCCCTTCCTCTGTGTATTCCTCTGAGATAAGCTGCCCATATTCGCGGATCAGCTGGATTTTTCCTGCTTCCTGATAAGGGAAAAGGCGCTCCACATAAATCTGTTCTTCAGCAAGAAGCTTCTCCAGAAGATCATTCAGATCTGCAAGACCCTCGCCTGTCTTTGCAGAGACCTTCAGCGTATAGTCCGATTTAAAATCTCGCAGTACGCATGCCCCCGGCGCATCCTGCTTATTAAAGAGTGTGATGATCTTCTTTCCCATCACTCCCAGTTCTTTTAATGTCTCATATACCACATGCATCTGCATCTCTGCCTGCGGATTGGAAGAATCTACCACATGGATAATATAATCTGCATATTTGGCCTCTTCCAATGTGCTCTTGAATGCCTCGACCAGATGATGCGGAAGCTTATGGATAAATCCAACCGTATCTGTGAGAAGAATCTGCTGTCCGTCCTTCAAATTTAAAAGTCTGGTAGTTGGATCCAGTGTAGCAAACAGTTTATCCTCTGATAAAACCTCTGAGCCTGTCAGTGTGTTCAGCAGCGTAGATTTTCCCGCATTTGTATATCCTACGATTGCAGCAGTCTTCATATTGCCTCTGGCCCGGCTGGAACGGATCAGTTCCCTGTGTTTCTCCACCTGGGATAATTCCTGCTTCAAAGCAGAGATCCTTGTACGGATAAGACGACGGTCTGTCTCCAGCTTTTTCTCTCCCGGACCTCTGGTTCCGATTCCACCTCCCAGACGGGAAAGAGATTCCCTGAGACCGACCAGACGGGCAGATCTGTAGCGAAGCTGTGCAAGCTCTACCTGTATTTTACCCTCACTGGTTATAGCTCTCGCTGCAAAAATGTCCAGAATCAATAATGTCCTGTCCATCACCTTACAGTCCAGTTCCCGCTCCAGATTATTCAGCTGTGCAGGAGAAAGTTCGTCATCACAGATAATTCCGGTTGCATCCATAGCATATACCAGTGCACGTACTTCCTCTATCTTTCCTTTTCCAATATAAGTTCCGGGATGCACAGACTCACGATTCTGAATGATTCTTCCCACTGTAACAGCTCCCGCAGTTGATGCAAGCTCCTTCAGTTCATCCAGGGATTCTTCCACATTATCATGATCATCCGTCTGCACTCCCACAAGAACCACCCGTTCTTCAAGCTTTCCAAATTCTTCCATAAATTCTCCTCAGTCAGATGGATATTACACACGCGTTTTAAGAAATGCAAGTTCCTTCTTAACAGTTTTATCTTCCGGGTATAATTCCAGATATTCCTGTGCTTTCTGCAAAGCAGTCTGAAAATCCAGTTTCTTCTCATAGACTACGATCTCATTAAACAGCAGACTCTGCATATCCTCCGCTCCTGCCACATGGATTCCGCTTTCTATATCAGAAAGGGCACTGTCATAATCCCCATCCTCTATATCACACAGTGCAAGTCCGTTAAATCCTTTGGCTCCGTTTTCTGCCTGTGATACATACTGCTGAAACATTGCTTTTGCATTTGCGCTGTCTCCTTTATCCATATATACCATACCAAGCAGAACCAGTGCCTCCGTATTATCGCCGTCTATGGCCTGTTTCAGTTCACTTTCAGCATTTTCATAATCATCCATATAATAATAAACTCTGCCGCGGTCACAATGATCCTCTGCATTTTTTGCAGTTCCTGACAAAGCAGCTTCCAGATAACGGGTTCCGTCTGCTTCCATATCCCTGTTCAGATATGCCCCGTAGATCTGGATAGCTCTGTCATAAGTTGCATCTTCGCCGTAGGCCTGTTCAAAATTAGCAGAAGCTTCCTCATAGGAATCCATGGCCAATGCTGTTTCTCCCGTAAGGAAGTACAGATCCGCATCCATTTTATAGTTTTCTGCCAGAGTCTGGCAGTCTTCCAGCGCTGCCTCATAATCCTTTACTTTGAGATAAGCCACAGCTCTATATGACAGAATATCTTTCTTTAATGCTTTGCCAACTTTGTCACATTTAAGCGCATCATTGAAATATGTTATGGCTTCTTCATAGTTTCCAAGCTTGAGTTTTGCTACGCCTGCACCTCTGTACGACTGTGCAGGCTTCACTCCTTCAGAAATTGCTGTCTCGTATTCTTCAAGTGCTGCCTCATAATTTCCCTGTTCCAGATCCTGTGCAGCCTGTTTATAATTCTTTGTATTTCCCACATTGCAGCCTGTCAGAAGTCCAAGGCTTAAGCAGACAGCAGTCAGAAATAATCTTTTTTTTCTGTTATACATGTAATTCCTTTGCCAGTAAATCAGTCAATGAGCAATCCTTCAGATTCCATTACCTTTACTACATGATCAACATTCTCAAGGCAGAGTTCATCTGTTCCGGCTTCTACCATAACACGAATCAATGGCTCTGTGCCACTCTCGCGTACCAGAATACGCCCATCACTTCCCAGTTTCTTTGCAACTTCCTCTACAGCAGCAACTACCTTCGGATTCTCTCTCGCAATCTTCTTGTCTGCCACCCGGACATTTCTGAGAAGCTGTGGATAAACCTTCATTTCCCTTGCCAGATCACACAGAGTTGCTTTCTTCTCTACACACGCTTCCATTACCATGAGAGAAGTAAGGATTCCATCACCTGTTGCAGCGTAACGGCTGAAAATAATATGTCCGGACTGCTCACCGCCAAGACTGTATCCATTCTCCATCATATTCTCTGCCACATATTTATCTCCTACTGCAGTCTGCTCATATTTCATACCCTCTCTCTCCAGAGATTTGTACAGACCGAGATTTGACATAACAGTGGTTACTACTGTATCATCTTTTAATCTGCCCTGCTCCTTGAGATATTTTCCACATACATACATAATCTTATCACCGTCGACCACATTTCCCTTATGGTCAACAGCAATACAGCGATCTGCATCACCATCATAAGCAAAACCGATATCCAATCCATTGTCCACAACATATTTCTGCAGGACTTCAATATGGGTAGAGCCACAGTTTGTATTGATATTTGTACCATCCGGCTGGTTATTGATCACATAAGTCTTTGCCTGAAGTGCCTCAAATACACTCTTTGCAATAGCTGAAGAACTTCCGTTTGCACAGTCAAGCCCTACTTTAATGCCTTTGAAATCCCTGCTTGGAATAGAAATCAGATGTCCGATATAACGATTCCTTCCTGAAGCAAAATCCACAGTGCGTCCAATATCTTCTTTAGTTGCCAGAGGAAGATCCTCGATCAGGCCATCCAGATATGCTTCAATCCTTGCTTCTACTTCCGCTTCAATCTTCTGTCCGTTTCCATTGAGAAGTTTGATACCATTATCATAGAATGGATTATGGCTTCCGGAGATCATAATACCACAGTCAAAATCCTCTGTACGTACTGCATAGGAAACACTTGGGGTCGTCGTTACATCAAGAAGATATACATCTGCACCGGACGCTGTCAGACCTGCAACAAGTGCATATTCAAACATATAACTGCTTTACCTTCTTGTATCTTTCCAATAACAATCTTAGCTTTATGGTCTCTTCCATAATACCAG
>NZ_JBWJVQ010000199.1:0-14614 GCF_056339875.1 Blautia sp. ZXY-1-C6 | reverse complement strand
CGCAGTAATAAGATACTTGAGATCGTCGGCGGAGAAAGTAAGCTGGATGATGCAGCCAAGACTACGACACAGGACACTGATACCACAAATGCAAATGACACTTTTGTATGGTCCGGCGATAATACATCCGGCAGTACGGATAACAGCGGCGATTATGACAATGATTATGATAACGGCGGTTATGATGGCGGTTATGATAATGGCGGCGGAGATTATGGCGGCGGTGGCGATTATGATAACAGTGGTGATGACGGCAGTTATGATAATGGCGGCGATGACACCGGCAGTGACACTGGTGGTGGAGATTACGACGGCGGCGATGACACCGGTGGAGATGAGACCGGCGGCGACGATGGATTCAGCGATGATTCAGCAGCAGATTCCGGAGCAAGTTTTGAAGAACAGTAACAGGGAACTGCTATAAAAATATAAATAATAGAAAAGAGGACCATCTGTTGGAAAGGATGGTCCTCTTTTCAGATAAGGAGTGTTGAGGATGACGCATAAGGAAAAATATAATGACACTGCGACAGTTGATGTAATCATTCCAGCCTATCGTCCCGGCAGAGAATTTGGAGAACTGCTGCACAGGCTGGAAGAACAGGAATACCGTCCCCGCAGGATTCTGGTTATGAATACGGGAGAGCAGTACTGGAACAGAGAATGGGAGAAATGTCCGACCCTTGAGGTTCATCACCTGGAACAGAAGGATTTTGATCATGGCGGAACCAGAAGAAGGGCAGCAGAACTTTCGAATGCAGATATTATGATCTTTATGACACAGGATGCTCTCCCTGCTGACAGAAAAGTAATTGGAAATCTTGTCTGTGCTGTCAGTGAAAATCCGGGTGCAGGAGCAGCCTATGCAAGACAATTACCCAGGGCAGACTGTCGCTTTCTGGAACGTTATACCCGTTCTTTTAACTATCCGGAGCAGTCCTCGGTAAAGTCGCTGGCTGATATTGATAAGTACGGGATCAAGACCTATTTCTGTTCTAATGTGTGTGCGGCCTATGATAAAGGGATTTATCTGAAAACAGGCGGTTTTACAGAGCGGGCGATTTTCAATGAAGATATGATCTGTGCCGGAACAATGATTCAGAAAGGCTATTCAGTTGTCTATGCGGCAGATGCGAGAGTGTATCATTCCCATAATTATTCCGGAAGGCAGCAGTTTCACAGAAACTTCGATCTGGGAGTATCCCAGGCAGAGCATCCGGAAATTTTTGAAGGAGTACCTTCTGAGGGAGAGGGAATCCGTTTGGTAAAAAGAAGCCTGGGCTATCTGATAAGGACGGGACACTTCTGGCTGATCCCTCAGCTGATCTGGCAGAGCGGAATGAAATATGCAGGATATTTCCTGGGGAAAAGATACAGAAAACTTCCCCGGAAAGTTGTTCTTGCATGTACCATGAATCCATATTACTGGAACAGAAAATAAAGGTAAGCGGATAACCTTAAGACACGCCAATTTACGATAATTGTCACATTTTGAACACAATTAATTGATATACTGATTCCAGAGTTCAGGAGAAGAATTGCTGTAACTGTGCAGAAATAAAACAGTTACAGATCATTGTTTATTTCGGGGAGTGTTCCGATAAACAGTAATACAGGAACAGAAGGGAGCAGATTACATGAATGATGAAAGAAACCTGGGTGAAAAAACAGATGATTCCGGTCAGCAGCCCAGATATGAACATTATCAGTTCCATGAAGAACAGGGAACTGTTTTGAAACCATCCGGTCCCTCTGGACACAGAAGAAATCAGAATTCTTTTCAGAAAAAAGCAGGGGTGACAATCGCATTGGCTGTGATCTTTGGCCTGGTGGCGGCAGTTGTATTTCAGGCGGCAAATTTTGCAGCAGACAGATTCCTGAATACAGGTAAGTCTTCGGTGCAGATTAAAACTACAGACAGTGTGGATCTTCAGGAAACGGCATCAGATGACAGCACTGCCGATAAGGTGCTGTCTGACTCTGAGAATGGAACAGTAGCAGCAGTGGCTCAGGCTTCCATGCCTTCTGTAGTTGCGATCACTACTGTCAGTGTTCAGGAAATACCAAGCTTTTTCGGATATAGTTCCCACCAATATAAGAGTGCGTCAACAGGTTCAGGGATTATCGTTGGAGATAATGATGATGAGCTTCTGATCGCAACGAATAATCACGTGGTGGATGGAGCTACAACTCTGAGTGTCTGCTTTATCGGGGATGATGTGGCAAATGCAGAGACAGAGACTGTGAATGCGGGAGATAATGGAGATCTGAATGTAGAGGATGCGGTCAGTGCCAAGATTAAGGGTACAGATGCTGATAATGATCTGGCAGTAGTTGCGGTGAAGAAATCGGATATCCCTGAGGACACTTTAAATCAGATCAAGATTGCTCAGATAGGAAGTTCGGATGATCTGGCAGTAGGGCAGCAGGTAGTTGCGATCGGTAATGCGCTTGGATATGGTCAGTCTGTAACATCAGGCTGGATAAGTGCATTGAACCGGACGATTTCTACAGATGACGGAACGAACAGTACAGGACTGATCCAGACGGATGCGGCAATCAATCCGGGTAACAGTGGTGGTGCACTTTTGAATATGAAAGGCGAGCTGATTGGCATCAATTCTGCAAAATACGCAGACAGTGCTGTGGAAGGTATGGGATATGCCATTCCTATTTCCAAGGCAAAGCCTATTCTGGAAGAACTGATGAATCGTGAGACCAGGGAGAAAGTAGACAGCAGCAAAAAAGGATATCTGGGAGTAAGTCTTGCCAATCTGACCACAGAGGCAATTGAGATGTATAATATGCCTACAGGCGCCTTTGTAAGAAGTGTGGAGGATGATTCTCCGGCACAGGAGGCAGGTATCTGTAAAGGCGACATCATCGTAAAATTCGACGGACAGAAAGTCAGTGATGGTGATGATCTGCTGGATAAGCTGCAGTATTATAAATCGGGAGAGAAGATTGAGGCAGTTATTGCAAGAGCCACTAATGGGGAATATGAAGAAAATACTGTAGAGCTGACTCTCGGCACCAGACCGGACAATGAATAAAACAAAAGACATCGCCCATGCGGCGGTGTCTTTTATATATTATCAGTGAACAGTAACCCGGGCAAGATTCTTTTTTGTGTTTATAAAACTTTCATTTTGTTATAAGGGAATTGTATGATATAATTCAGTTAAATAAGCGTAATGATCCAGCAGCCTGCTATCCTGCAAGAGCACTGTACTGTTACGAATAAGAGGATATAGAAAGGAGTCATTATGAGCGAGAACTATAATGATGATGATGAAATAATAGACAGCAGCGAAGATACAGAGAAAAAGAGAAACAAATCCGAAAAATTCTGTTTTCTCTGCCGCAGACCTGAGAGCAAGGCCGGTCCGATGATCGAACTTCCAAATAACATACATGTCTGCACAGATTGTATGCAGAAGAGCTTTAATTCTATGAATCAGCAGTTTAATGAGGGGAAGTTCAATTATTCTGACCTGTTGAATATGCCGAATGTGAGTATGATCGATCTGGGCAGCTTCCAGAATCCGGTGCAGCAGCCAAAGAAAGAAAAAAAGAAAAAGAAACAGGAAAAACCGGTTCTGGATCTGAAAAATATTCCTGCTCCCCATAAGATCAAAGAAACCCTTGACCAGTATGTGATTGGTCAGGAGAAAGCCAAGAAAGTAATGTCTGTAGCGGTTTACAATCACTATAAACGTGTGGCAACAGATACAATGGATGAGATTGAAATTGAGAAATCTAATATGCTGATGATCGGACCAACCGGATGCGGTAAAACCTATCTGGTTAAAACCCTGGCGAAACTTCTGGATGTGCCGCTTGCAATTGCCGATGCCACTTCTCTTACAGAAGCAGGTTATATTGGCGATGATATAGAGAGCGTTGTTTCCAAACTTCTGGCAGCGGCAGATAATGATGTGGAGCGTGCCGAGTATGGTATTATTTTCATTGATGAGATTGACAAGATTGCCAAGAAGAAGAACACCAACCAGAGAGATGTCAGTGGTGAGGCAGTGCAGCAGGGAATGCTGAAGCTTCTTGAGGGAAGTGAGGTGGAAGTTCCTGTAGGTGCAAACAGCAAAAACGCAATGGTACCGCTTGTAACTGTTAATACACGTAATATTCTGTTTATCTGTGGCGGTGCTTTTCCTGATCTGGAGAATATCATTAAAGAAAGGCTGAACAAGCAGGCATCTATCGGTTTTTATGCAGACCTGAAGGATAAATATGATAATGATCCTCATCTGCTTCAGAAAGTAACAGTGGAGGATATCCGCAGTTTTGGAATGATTCCGGAATTTATCGGACGACTTCCGATCATCTTTACTCTGGACGGATTGAATGAGGATATGCTTGTGAAGATCCTGCAGGAGCCGAAGAATGCGATTCTTAAACAGTATCAGAAACTTCTTGCACTGGATGAAGTGAAACTGGAATTTGAAGACGGGGCTCTTCATGCAATTGCTGCGAAAGCACTGGAGAGAGATACAGGTGCCAGGGCACTTCGCGCGATACTGGAAGAGTATATGCTGGATATCATGTATGAGATTCCGAAAGATGACAGCATAGGAGAGGTTGTGATCACAAGAGAATACATAGAAGGAAACGGTGGTCCGAAGATCCTTCTTCGCGGACAGGAGCCGATCCTGCTGGAGGGTAGTCATTAATTAAAATAGTTTTGTTCTTGCATTATGAGGACAATAATGGAAGGGAGTAAATATTATGGGAACAGATTTTTTTGATGGATTAGTTAAGACATTTTCAAAAACAACGAAGGAACTGGGAAAGACAACAAGAGAATTAGGTGCCCGCGCAGAGCAGACGATCGAGGCGCAGAAGATAAGAAGTAAAATCACAGGGGAAGAGCGCATTATTGAGAAAATCAAAGTTGATATCGGTGATATTGTTTACAGACGACATTCTCAGGGTGATGGAATTGATAGTGAGTTAAGTGCTTTATGTCAGGAGATTGATCAGCATTATCTGAAAATCAGGGAGTATAAGGATAATGCTGCGAACCTGAAAGGAGAGAAAATCTGCCCGTCCTGCGAGCGGGAGGTAGATATTAATGTAAGTTTCTGTCCGTATTGCGGAACGTCATGCCCGACTCCGGAACCGGCGAAGAATGTGGAAAATGACACTGTATCTTCAGATGAAGATGAAGATGGGAGTAATGAGCCGGAAGAAACACCGGCAGAAGAATTACAGCCGGAAGAACCAGAGACAGAGAAAACAGCAGAAACAGAACCAGCACAGGAACAGCCGGTGGAAGAAACACCAGTGGAAAAAGAAACAATGGAAGAGAAGTAAGTAACTGCAGGGTAAATTATTTTTACAGATTTACCAGATAATTACAGTATAATTAAAAATATGTTGCAAATTGATATGGAATATGATAATTTTATATCGTATCAAAAGGTATGAAAATTACGAACAGGAGAGGGAAAGATGAAAAACAGAAAATTAAATCAGTTATTAGTCGCAGGAATGATCAGTGCAGCTATGATGACTTCTGGTATCAGCGTTCAGGCTGCTGATTTTAGTGATGATACATCAACAGTAGAAGAACAGTCTGTTGGCTCAGCAGAAGAGGAAGCTCCGGAGGTAGAGGACGGATTTGAATTTCAGTCCGATGCTGCTGAAGCATCATCAGCAGTAGCAGTCAGTTCAGCGAACTTCCCGGATGCAAAGTTCCGCCAGTATGTTTTAGACAATATTGATACAGACAAGGATAAGAAACTTTCAGCGGCAGAGATCAAAGCAGCCAAGACGATTGATGTTTCAGGACTTGGAATTTCCAACCTGAAAGGTATTGAACGTTTTACCTATGCGACAGATCTGTTTGCGGCAAATAACAAACTTACTTCTGTAAATATTACAAAGAATACAAAAGTTGCATATCTGAATCTGAGTAATAACAGTCTTGCAGGAACTCTGGATCTCAGCAAATGCACAAATCTTCGTGTAGTGAAGTATGGAAGCAATAAACTGACAAAGGTAGTAATGCCTTCCAAGAAATATCTGAAGAATCTGGATTTCGTAGATGCAAGCTCCAATAAATTTACCACACAGGCAAATGCAGGACTGAACATCGGAGATACTGATTATGTAAAGAGTCTTTCAGAAGTCAATGCCTCCAATAATGCCATCACTTCATTTAACTGTGCCGGATTTCAGGGAATCCTTGATCTTAGAAACAATAAGATCACAAATCTGAAACTGGAAAACAGCAAGGAAGGATCTCAGGTAGTTTCCTTATACCTTGACGGAAACTCACTGAGTAAGACACCTTCTATTGACTTTACACCGGAATGGATTGCCGTACCTCAGCAGTTCAGCTGTGATGCAAAGGTTTCATCCAAGGTCAAAATGCTGAAGGCAACTGCATCCATCACATCTGCAACATGGGATCAGATCGTGGTAAACGTTGGTTCCAGTACAGATGATGCTTCTTACAAACTGGAGAAGAAAACAGGCAACGGTGCATATGAAACTGTTAAAACATGGGATAATGGTGATCTGGCTGACGCAGAGTTCGGAGAAGATTACACAGATAATGTGATTTCTACAGGAACAGTCTACACATACAGAGTTACAGCAACTGTACAGGTAAAAGATGCCAATAAGAACCTCAGATCCTGGTCAAATTCCGCAGAAGTGAAAGCTACAGCAACAGGTACAAAGCCGGCAATCTCTGTGAAGTCCACCAAAAAAGGTGTGGCAACCGTAAGCTGGAAGGCTGTTGCAGGTGCAGACGGATATGATGTTTACTGTGGATCATCCAAGAAATCCCAGAAGGGTACGGTTGTAAAAGGAACTACAAAGCTGACCGCAAATAAGACAAAACTGACAAGTGGTAAAACTTATTATTTCAGAGCACGCGCATATAAGATGGTAGGATCTGCAAAGGTATATACAGGTTACAGCGCAGTGAAGAGCGTGAAAGTCAAATAATACAAAAATAATTGAGAACAGTATAAAATCAAGCCGGCGATGTGAGAGCAGATATCTTTTACAGAGCCGGCTCTTTGATTATGGCAATTCCGTAAAATACTGTGGACAGTCCGGTATTGCTATAGATGAATTGTTATAGATGGGAGGAATGTCATGTGAAATATATCAGAAAGAGTTTCTCTTTATTTTGGTTGATAGCGGTAATGCTGTTTGGAACAGTATCGGCATCTGCAGCATCTACGAAACCGGAAACACCGGTATTGTCCGGAACAGCAGCCGGAAACAGAGTGACTCTGAACTGGAATAAAGTAAAGAAGGCTTCCGGCTATCAGATTTTTCTGTATTATAAAGCCTACGGGAAATACAAATGTGTTGGAAGGATCAAGAACAGGAACATTACCAGTTTTACACTGACAGGTTCTGAAGATAAGCTCTACACTTATAAGATACGTTCTTATCTGAAACAGGGAAACAAAACTCTGTACAGCCCATCATCGAAAGCACTGGAGATAAAAACAGCTCCCGGAAAACCTGTGATCACCCGGATAAGAGTGAGAGAAGAAAGCGGAACCCTGATCAAATGGAAAAAAATCAAAACTGCAGAAGGATATCAGATATTCCGGTCAGAATCCGAGGACAGAGGATATAAAAGAATCAATATAGTTTCCGGTAATACAACATTCAGTTATACAGATACAGGTGCTGTTTCAGGAAAGACTTATTATTACAGAATACGGGCATATGTGAGAAACCAGGGAAATGTTGTATATTCTGAACTGAGTGATCCGACGGAGACGGTAATACGAAAGACTATTATGATCGGAGATTCCAGAACAGATATGATGAAAGATGTTGTGGAGAACGATAATATCACATGGATATGTGAGGTTGGGATGGGGTATAAATGGCTTAGAGATACTGCCCTGAAGACCTTGCAGGAGCAGATGAAAGGAAATGAAGATATTTTTGTCTGGCTTGGTGTCAATGATGTATACAATATTTCCAATTATATCAGTCTGCTGAATGAGGAGATTCCAAAATGGAAAGCGCAGGGAGCGGATGTTTATATTGTGGCAGTGGGACAGGTAACCAAAGATCCTTATGTAACAAATGAGGAAATCGAAGATTTCAATGCCAGAATGAAAAAAGAAGTTGCCGGTGCGAAATATGCAGATCTTTATTCTTATCTGAAAAAGCAGGGATATAAGACAACAGACGGAACTCATTACGATAATGAAACCACATGGAAGATTTACCGTTATCTGATGTCTTTTGTGTCATAAGAACAGAAAAAAGGAAACTGTATCAGTTTCCTTTTTGAGTAAAAAAATAATGCAGAAGATGGGACTTGAACCCACACGATATTGCTACCACAGGCACCTGAAGCCTGCGCGTCTGCCAATTCCGCCACTTCTGCATTTCTTATTTATCAATCGCTCTCTCGCGACTGCTCATTTATAATAACCGATGTATGGATAAAAGTCAATAGCTTTTTTGAAATTTTTTTAATTTTTTTTACAGTATCCTCAAAACGCACAATTTGTTACGTAGAAGTGTAAGCTTCTTCTGATAAACTGCGGAGCAGTTATCCGGTGTAGAGTTGCACAGAGAAGAGGATGATTTAAATTTTATAGAGGTATTTGGATGTGAGAAAGCAGTGAATGCATGTGATTGGATATGCCTGAAATTACAAAAAAGTTTTTAATATCAACTTAATTATTTTTAGTATCTTATAAGGTTGAAAAAAGCACTTTGCTGTGATACAATCTTGAAGATTTAGGAAAAAATAAGTGATAGACACAATATAAAGATAAGAAAGGGAGATTGTATGAAAGCATTTCTGATATTAGAAGATGGCCATGTGTTCAAAGGTACAAGTATTGGTTCAACGAGAGACGTTATCAGCGAAATCGTCTTTAATACTTCCATGACCGGTTATCTGGAAGTAATGACCGACCCTTCCTATGCAGGACAGGCAGTATGTATGACTTATCCCCTCATTGGGAATTACGGAATCTGTTATGATGACCAGGAGTCATCAAAGCCATGGGTGGACGGCTTTATTGTCCGCGAATTATCCCGTGTCCCAAGTAATTTCAGAAGCGTGGACACGATTCAGCATTTCTTAACAAAGCATGATATTCCAGGTATTGCCGGAATTGATACCAGAGCCTTAACGAAAATCCTTCGTGAGAAAGGTACCATGAACGGTATGATCACCGTCAATGAAAATTATGATTTAGATACAATTATCCCCCAGTTAAAAGCATATACAACAGGTAAGGTAGTAGAGAAGGTAACATGCCGCGAGAAAGAGATTTTAAAAGGCGACGGTCCGAAAGTAGCACTTCTTGACCTGGGAGCAAAGAGAAACATTGCACGTTCCCTGAATGAAAGAGGATGTGAGGTTACAATTTATCCGGCACTGACACCTGCGGAAGAGATTCTGGAGGCAAATCCGGATGGCATTATGTTAAGTAACGGCCCTGGAGATCCAAAGGAATGTACTTCTATTATAAAGGAAATAAAAAAATTATATGATTCTGAAGTTCCGATCTTTGCAATCTGTCTTGGACATCAGCTTATGGCTCTTGCAACAGGTGGAGATACCCATAAGATGAAATACGGACACAGAGGCGGAAATCATCCGGTCAAAGACCTTGCAACAGGACGTGTTTACATTTCTTCCCAGAACCATGGCTATGTAGTAGATGCTGAGGGACTTGAAGAGAAAAACATTGCAAAACCTGCATTCGTTAACGTCAATGACGGCACAAACGAAGGTATGGCATACGAAGGAAAGAATATCTTTACTGTACAGTTCCATCCTGAAGCATGCCCGGGACCGCAGGATTCCAGTTACCTGTTTGACAGATTTATGGATATGATGGGAGGAAATAAATAATGCCAAGAAATAAAGACATTAAAAAAGTACTTGTAATTGGTTCCGGCCCGATTATCATCGGCCAGGCAGCAGAGTTTGACTATGCAGGAACACAGGCATGCCGTTCCCTGAAAGAAGAAGGCATTGAGGTTGTTCTTCTTAACTCCAACCCTGCAACCATCATGACAGATAAAGATATCGCTGACAGAGTTTATATCGAACCTCTGACAGTAGAAGTAGTAGAACAGCTTATCCTGAAAGAGAAACCGGACAGCGTCCTTCCTACACTGGGCGGCCAGGCGGGATTAAACCTTGCCATGGAGCTGGATGAGAAAGGTTTCCTCAAAGAACACAATATAAGACTGATCGGTACAACTGCCCAGACAATCAAGAAAGCGGAGGACCGTCAGGAATTTAAAGATACCATGGAGAAGATCGGTGAGCCGATCGCAGCATCCAAGGTTGTTACAACAGTAGAAGATGGTCTTGCATTTACAAACACCATTGGTTATCCGGTAGTTCTCCGTCCTGCTTACACACTCGGTGGAAGCGGCGGCGGTATCGCTCATAATGAATATGAACTTCGTGAAATCCTGGAGAATGGTCTTCGTCTTTCACGTGTAGGTGAAGTTCTGGTAGAGCGCTGCATCGCAGGATGGAAAGAGATTGAATATGAAGTAATGCGTGACAGTGCAGGAAACTGCATCACAGTCTGCAACATGGAGAACATTGATCCGGTTGGTGTCCACACAGGTGACTCTATCGTAGTTGCTCCATCTCAGACACTGGGAGATAAAGAATATCAGATGCTCCGTACTTCAGCCCTGAACATCATCACAGAACTTGGAATCACAGGTGGATGTAACGTTCAGTACGCTCTGAAACCGGACAGCTTTGAATACTGTGTAATCGAGGTAAACCCACGTGTAAGCCGTTCCTCTGCACTTGCAAGTAAGGCAACAGGTTACCCGATCGCAAAGGTTGCAGCAAAGATTGCCCTGGGCTACACACTGGATGAGATCCCGAATGCGATCACAGGAAAAACATATGCAAGTTTCGAGCCAATGCTTGACTACTGCGTAGTTAAGATCCCGAGACTTCCATTTGATAAATTTATTACTGCAAAGAGAACCCTTACTACTCAGATGAAGGCAACAGGTGAGGTTATGAGTATCTGCCATAACTTCGAAGGTGCCCTGATGAAAGCCATCCGTTCTCTTGAACAGCACGTAGACAGTCTGATGTCCTATGATTTCACACAGCTTACAGACGAGGAACTCCTTGCAGAGCTGGAAATCGTAGATGACCGCAGAATCTGGAAGATTGCAGAAGCAATCCGTCGTGGTATGCCACAGTCCATGCTTCACGACATCACAAAGATTGATATCTGGTTTATCGATAAGATTGCAATCCTTGTAGGCATGGAAAATGCTCTTAAGACCAGAAAGCTCACAAAAGAGCTTCTCCTTGAAGCAAAACGCATGGAATTCCCGGACTACATCGTTGCACGTCTGGCAGGCAAGACAGAAGAAGAGATTAAAGCTCTTCGTGAAGAATATCAGATTAAAGCGGCATATAAGATGGTTGATACCTGTGCTGCAGAGTTTGCGGCAGCAACACCATATTACTATTCTGTATACGGCGATGAAGGCACAGAGAATGAAGCAGTAGCAACACCGGATAAAAAGAAAATCCTGGTACTTGGTTCCGGTCCGATCCGTATCGGTCAGGGTATTGAGTTCGACTTCTGTTCCGTACACTGTACATGGGCATTTGCAAAAGAAGGCTATGAGACCATCATCATCAACAACAACCCGGAAACAGTAAGTACAGACTTTGATATTGCAGATAAACTGTATTTCGAGCCTCTGACACCGGAAGATGTTGAGAATGTGGTAAATATCGAGAAACCGGACGGAGCAGTTGTACAGTTCGGTGGTCAGACAGCTATCAAATTAACAGAAGCACTGACAAAGATGGGCGTTAAGATTCTCGGAACATCTGCGGAGAACGTAGATGCAGCAGAGGACCGTGAGCTCTTTGATGAGATTCTTGAAAAATGTGAGATCCCGAGACCAAAGGGACAGACAGTATTTACTGCTGAGGAAGCTAAGAAAGCAGCAAATGAGCTGGGCTATCCTGTTCTGGTTCGTCCTTCCTATGTACTTGGTGGTCAGGGCATGAGAATCGCTGTAAGCGATGAGGACGTAGAAGAGTATATCGGTGTGATCAACCAGATCGCACAGGAGCACCCGATCCTTGTTGATAAATATCTGATGGGTAAGGAAATCGAAGTCGATGCAGTATGCGACGGCGAGGATATCCTGATTCCTGGTATCATGGAGCATATCGAACGTGCCGGAATCCATTCCGGTGACAGTATCTCTGTATACCCGGCAAAGACCATCAGCGAGAAAGCAAAAGAGACAATTGCAGAATATACCAGACGTCTTGCAAGAGCACTTCATGTAATCGGTATGATCAACATCCAGTTCATCGTTCTTGGAGATGATGTATATGTGATCGAGGTTAATCCTCGTTCCAGCCGTACTGTACCGTACATCAGCAAGGTAACAGGAATTCCGATCGTTCCTCTTGCAACGAAGGTAATCCTTGGATACAAGTTGAAAGACATGGGCTATGAACCGGGACTTCAGCCGGAAGCAAAACACTATGCGATCAAGATGCCTGTATTCTCATTTGAGAAGATCCGCGGCGCTGATATCAGTCTTGGACCGGAAATGAAGTCAACAGGTGAGTGCCTTGGTATTGCTGAGACATTCAATGAAGCGCTTTACAAAGCATTTATCGGAGCAGGTATCCGTCTTCCGAAACATAAAAACATGATCATCACTGTTAAAGACGAAGACAAACAGGATATCATCCCGATCGCAAGAAGATTCGAAGCACTTGGATACAGAATCTATGCTACACTGGGAACTGCAAAAGTCCTCAAAGAAAACGGAATCAAAGTTATCCGTACAAATAAGCTGGAGCAGCCTGCACCGAACCTTATGGACCTTATCCTTGGTCATAAGATCGACGTCGTCATCGATACTCCGCCACAGGGCGTAGAGCATCAGAAAGATGGTTTCGTCATCAGACGTAACGCCATCGAGACAGGTGTCAATGTCCTTACTTCTCTGGATACAGCAGAAGCACTGGCAACCAGCCTTGAGAATACAGATCTGAACAATTTATCTCTTATTGATATTGCTACGATTGCAAGAAGATAAAGAACCGATAAATAATATGAAATGATGAAAAGCAGCCGTAATTTTCTCTGTCGGAGAAAAGGCGGCTGTTTTTATCTTATAGAATCAGCAGGAAAAATACAGATTACAGTTGTATCAGTGGCATGGTGTGTAATATAATCATATGGGTATTTACAGTGGGTCAGATAGATATATGTGGGTCTTTTGCATTACTTATTATCTGGCAGAAACCTGTCTGATCCGGTTGAAAATCGTTGTAAATAAGAATAACAACAAAAAAGAAAACAGGAAGGGAAAGATTATGGATTTTATTGAACTGTTAAAGGTCATTTTCCTTGGGATTGTAGAGGGAATCACAGAATGGCTCCCGATCAGCAGTACCGGACATATGATCCTGGTGGATGAGTTCCTGAAACTGAATGTGACAGAGGATTTTAAGAATCTGTTTTTCGTAGTGATCCAGCTTGGCGCGATCCTCGCGGTTGTAGTTCTCTACTGGAACAAATTGTGGCCGTTTTATATCAGACCAATTTCAAAGAAACAGCAGGCAGTGCTTAACAGGCATGGTGCAGTATCCAGAGGAATTCTTACTTTTGTGGAGAAGTTCTGTGATAAAGAGAAATGGGTACTCTGGTTTAAAATTATAGTAGCCTGTATACCGACGATTGTTATCGCACTTCCATTTAATGATGTCATTGAAGAGAAATTTAATAACTATGTAGTAGTTGCCATTGCACTGATCGTATATGGTATCCTCTTCATTGTCATTGAGAATTATAACAAGAGAAGAAGACCAACCTGTACAAATCTGGAAAATCTGTCATTTAAGACTGCATTCATCATCGGTCTGTTCCAGGTACTCTCCGTAGTTCCGGGTACATCCCGTTCAGGTTCCACCATTATCGGAGGTATTCTTGCAGGAACCTCCCGTACAGTAGCAGCAGAATTTACGTTCTTCCTGGGAATTCCGGTCATGTTCGGAGCCAGTCTGCTGAAAATCCTGAAATTCGGTTTCTCTTTCACAGGAACAGAGGTGATGATCCTGATCGTGGGAATGGTAGTAGCATTTGTAGTTTCCATTATCGCGATCAAATTCCTGATGGGATACATAAAGAAACATGACTTTAAGGCATTCGGATGGTACAGAATCGCACTTGGTATTCTGGTGCTTGGATACTTTATCGGAAAAACACTTCTTGGTTAATGCATAAGAAAAGCCTTGCTGTATAAGCGGCATGTACGTCATAAGCGTATATCCCGGACAGCAGGGCTTTTTATCATGTTACAGGATTCCTATATGCAGATCATTTCACCGGTATAAGAGGTGTCATAACCTGTCAGATGATGAATCTCAGTTTTGAAATCTTCAGACTGTACAATTTCCACAAGAGCAGAGAACCCCGGATTTTTCACTGATTTCGCAGGAATTGCGAGATACATCTGCATATCAGTCACAGGGACGAAATCAAGTCCCGGAAAGTAACGTGCGATCATTTCTTCTCCAAAAGCAACATTCGCTCTGTGCTCAAAAACAGCAGAT
>NZ_JBWJVQ010000198.1:0-3128 GCF_056339875.1 Blautia sp. ZXY-1-C6 | reverse complement strand
GTTTCGGAATTCTTCTTCCATAACGGTCGATCGTAACCTCTCCATGATACTGCTTTTTCCTGTCGGCATTGTTCAGATTCTCAATATCATAACCAACTGTCAGCACAATCTGGTCTGTGACAAGCTTCTTATCCACCAAATCCAAAACCATCTGGTCCGTCATCTCTTTGACGACTAATTTTGCTTTTTCAAAGTCATAAGGACAATGAAGTACCTGCCCGGAACAAACACTGTTCGTTTCCGGTTTGTAAGCCTTGACCATTTCCATGGTACAGGGTTCATATCCCCAGGCATGGTCGATCAGCAGCTCTGCATTAACGCCAAACAGCTTATATAACAGATCTTCATTATATAACTCATTTGCTTTACCGATGGAACATCTGGCAATATCGCCCATTGTATAAAGCCCGTATTCTTCCAACTTCTTTGCATATCCCTTTCCGACTCTCCAGAAATCAGTAAGAGGTCTGTGACTCCAGAGTTTCCTTCGGTATGACATTTCATCCAGTTCTGCAATTCGTACACCATCTTTATCTGCTTTAATATGCTTCGCCACGATATCCATCGCAATCTTACACAGATACATATTTGTTCCGATTCCAGCAGTTGCCGTTATACCTGTCGTTTTCAGCACATCCTGTATCATGGTCATCGCCAGTTCTCTTGGTGTCATATTATAAGTATGCAGATAATCCGTTACATCCATAAATACTTCGTCAATCGAATACGGAAAAATATCTTCCGGTGCAATATATTTCAGATAAATGCTGTAAATTCTGGTGCTGTATTCCAGATAGAGAGCCATCCGGGGAGGAGCAACAATATAATCAATCTCCAGTGCAGAATTGATATTTAATTCTGTACTGTCATCAGAAGAACCAATAAATGTTCTGTTCGGTGCTTTCCACCTGCGGGCGCTATTGGCTTCTTTTACTTTTTGAACAACCTCAAATAAACGAGCCCTTCCGGGTATCCCATAACACTTTAATGCTGGAGATACCGCAAGACAGATCGTTTTTTCTGTTCTGCTTTTATCCGCAACCACAAGATTGGTCGCCAAAGGATCTCTATTTCGCTCTTTACATTCCACAGACGCATAGAATGACTTAAGATCGATTGCAATGTAAGTTCTTTTCTTTTCCGTCATTCTACGCCTCCTTCTCCTGTGTTTCGTTTGTGATTATTTCTTCTTATCCATCGCCATATGTATCATTTTCTCGAAGGATTCTCTGAAATGCTCATCATCCTCCGATGTTCGTTTTCTTGGTCCTTTTAAATGATTCTTTCCGGATGCCCTTCGTGCCTTCTTATTCAGATGCCGCTCCATAAGCATCTGGTCAATATTTTCATTCGTATACCATTTCCCGGACTGATGAATCGCATAAGCACCTTTTCCTAATACCATTGCCGCCACTCCATAATCCTGTGATACAATAATATCGCCTTTATGACAAATACTGATCAGTTTATAATCCACTGCATCTGCACCGGCTCCAACTACGATCACTTCACTGTAATCAGATGATAACACATGATTGGTATCACACAACAACGTTACCGGAAGATTATGCTCTTTTGCAACTCTTTCAACGATACTGACTACCGGACAGGCATCTGCATCAACCAAAATCTGCATATTCCCTCCTTTAATTGCACCTGAACGGAGTGCGAACCTCAATAAGATTACCACTGGGATCATACAGTCTTACAAGCTTCTGCCCACCTGCAAGTTCTGTCAGTTCGGTGGCATATCGGACGAAATACTTACCAGATTCATATTTCGCAAGCAATCCATCTATATCAAAATCCTCGAAATACAATTCCATCATGTTATTGAACGGCGTAGAAGTTTCATTCAATGTTTTCCCCCATATGTCGGCATCCTGCAAAACAAGTCCCTCCGATAAGATCACATTACCTTCATTCTTAAGAATCACTTGCAGTCCAAATAAGTCCCTATAAAATTCTATGGATTTTTCTATATCATCCACCACAATCAGTACATTCTTTAACATACCGGCCACCTCGCAATCCGCATTCGATTATATGATCTTCCCAGACAAATGATCAATTTCATGTTGACAGATCTGTGCCGTCCATCCAGACAGCTTCTGCCGCTGTTTTTTCCAGTTGAAGTCATAATATTCTACTTCAATTTCCTGATATCTGGTCGTCTTACGAACACCATCCAGAGACAGACAGCCTTCTTCCGTCTCATACATGTCATGCTTTGAAACAATCACCGGGTTAAACATAACAACATCTATAAATCCCATATTCACAATGATAATATTCTTCCTTACACCAATCATATTTGCAGCCATACCAACGCACCGTTCCCGGTTCGCCTGCAGTGTGTCCTGCAGATCCTTCCCAATCTGGATATCTGCTTTTGTGGCTAGCTTGGATGGCTGGCCTAAAAAGAAAATGTCTCTTACGATTTGCTTTACCATTTATTTTCTCCTGTATTTAATTTCTAATTCTTATTTATCCTGACCGGAAATCTTTCTCATCGGCTCAAGATTAATTTTACAGCATCAATCAAGTCCTCACTAAATCCTTTAATACCAACTCAAGTATAACATAGATATAACCCCTGTAGTGCATAAACTCGAAATATTCCTGTTCACTGGCAAATAAAATGTATTTGCCTTCTACGTATCCCATGTATCCGTTGCTTGTGTTATAACCTTTCATCTGCCAGTTCCCCCTTGATTTCTTTTTCTAATATTATCAGTTTACACCAAATGGCTGTGCAAAAATCCCGACAACCAAAAGGCTAAACTTCCTAAATCATTTTTGTATTCAACAGCTAAAGATAGAGAACAGCAAGGACAGGAAGTGGTTACCCACCTTCCGGACATTCGTCTCAAAACAGGAATCCTACTGGAATACTTGCAGATAAATAAAGAAAGCAGCTTGTCTTCCTTTGTCACAGTAAGTCCTGTGTCATAAAGCTGATAAGCTGCCATTTTGTTCTGCAGGTATTCTATTTGTTCTCGCTCAACCTTTTCTTTAGCTCAATGATATTCTCCTCAATCCGCTGTATCACAGTCTTGAAATCATCATCTGATTTCCCCGTTGGATCATCAAGTCCCCAGTTATCATCAAATGCTCTTCCAATAAAA
>NZ_JBWJVQ010000197.1:0-6206 GCF_056339875.1 Blautia sp. ZXY-1-C6 | reverse complement strand
GCAGTTAAAGGTATGCTTCCAAAAGGACCTTTAGGAAGAAGCATGTACACAAAACTTTTCGTATATGCAGGACCGGAACACAAACATGAAGCTCAGAAACCAGAAGCTTTAACATTTTAATTAGGAGGTAGAAAACATTGGCTAGCGCAAAATTCTACGGAACAGGAAGAAGAAAAAAATCAATCGCAAGAGTTTATCTTGTACCTGGAACCGGTAAGATCACAATCAATAAAAGAGATATCGATGAATATTTTGGATTAGATACACTGAAAGTTATCGTTCGTCAGCCTTTAGCTGCAACAGAAACAGAAGGCAAATTTGACGTATTAGTTAACGTTCATGGCGGTGGATACACAGGACAGGCTGGTGCCATCAGACATGGTGTTGCAAGAGCCCTTCTTCAGGCAGACAACGACTACAGACCAGTTCTGAAAGCTGCTGGATTCTTAACTCGTGACCCACGTATGAAAGAACGTAAGAAGTACGGTCTCAAAGCAGCTCGTCGCGCTCCGCAGTTCAGCAAGCGATAATCGACTGCTCAGACTATATCAAAATGGTTCAAACACCCCGGAAAATCAAGGTTTTCCGGGGTTTTCTTATACCTAAACGGGCTGATATAGTTTGACTTGATTTGACCAAACGAGAGCAGTTTTCACCCAATTTTTAGTGGTTAAATATAGGAGGTTATGGCATTTTTGATTAGCCCGATGGGATTGCCGCTGGCTGCAATCTGGCTGTTGGGCAAGGTGCAGAGTTTGAAATTTGCGATCCAGGATTGGGCGTATGGGTAAATGATGTGAATATAATTTGGAATGAAAAGAAGCAGGACAATGGGAGATGAGACCCAATACCCTGCTTCTCTGTTTATTCGGAACGAACTGTAATATATTTTTGATTGCGACTTTTAGGTTTATCGGGAATAGTCATTTCTAATTGCCCGGATTCTAAAAGCGGATTGATATGCTTCAA
This sequence comes from Blautia sp. ZXY-1-C6, assembly GCF_056339875.1. NCBI lineage: Bacteria > Bacillati > Bacillota > Clostridia > Lachnospirales > Lachnospiraceae > Blautia > Blautia sp. ZXY-1-C6. Next base: position 5,237 of record NZ_JBWJVQ010000197.1, on the reverse strand, counting down.
AGTGAAGTTTCTTAAATCTTTGAAGCCGCAAAATACTGCAAGCTCTTTCTTGGATTTTGGTGTTGTGCAAAAAGCCAAAATCTGTTTGGACATCGTTGATAGTTCAATATCTTGGTGGATAACTTGGTGGGTAACTTGGTGGGTATCACCCTCTAAGTTGTAGTTTACATTTTTCAAAATAACTCTGAAATCTGTCGCTGTTGAGGAAAATTCGGGCTTATATGCCTCTGTATATCCAGGTAGCTTTTCGGTTTCACTGACGATTTTGCGTAGGCCACTTCCACGGCGTTCCATGTACTTCATGCGGTGGAACAGGTCAGCAATCACAGGGTTTCGTCGCATGGAACGGATACCGCGCAGCCACAGAATGAAATTCTGTGTTCAAAGGGGCTTGGGGGCGCTGCCCTCAACAAGCAAGCGGAGAGGAAAATCACGGAGGGATTTTCTTCTCTGCGGGCCTGTGTGTATTAACACAGGCATTGCTTGCCTCTTTTCTCCGAAATTGAAAAGAACCAGTGAGAGAATCGTTAAATTTCACTCACTGGCTCAATTCATTTCAAATATCTCGGACAACTCTGTCAGTTCTTTCACCGTTTCCTGGGTGTGATGCAACAGGGTGTCACGCATTTCTGGCGGACAGCTGGAATAAAGCATTTTCATCTGATTGACACCTTCATCTTCCAGAGAAATATCTGGATTTATAAGCGTATCTAAAGAGATGTGCAGGACCTTTGCCAATGCTCTCAAAATCAAATAAGAAGGATTCATTTTCCACTTTTCGATATTGGCGATTTGCTTTACAGAAACATGGCTCAGATCCGCAAGCTCCTGTTGTGTCAGGTCTTTTTTCTTTCGGGCTTCCCGCATTTTTTGCCCTAAAGCAGTCAAATCATCAATCGGCATAATCGTTCACCTCAATAATATTGTATCGTTCCGGTTTATATGATGGAATGACCTTATTATGTCTGACAAGCTGTACGATTATGCCGATTATATAAAGCTGCGATTGGTGATAAACTTGTATTGTTCGAGACAAAGAACTATAATGTACTCTGTGGAGGTGCAGAATGGATTATATGACACTAAAAGAGGCCGCCGAAAAATGGGGCGTGACACCTCGTAGAGTAAATTACTATTGTGCCGCCGGGCGCATATCTGGAGCTGTAAAGATGGCAACTATCTGGCTAATTCCAAAGGATGCGGAAAAGCCGATTGATGGTCGAACAAAACAAGGAAAGGCAGAAAAGTATGAGTAATATATTACTTCTTGAAGATGATCTAAGCCTGATTAACGGGCTTTCTTTTGCTTTCAAAAAGCAGGGATTTGAATTAAATATCGCCAGAACGCTCAAAGAAGCGGAGGAATTGTGGACAGACGGAAAATATGATTTGTTGGTGTTGGACGTATCTCTGCCAGATGGGTCTGGCTTTGAATTTTGCAAAAGAGTTCGACTTACATCAAAGGTGCCAATTATTTTTCTGACGGCTTCGGATGAGGAAACAAGTATTATTATGGGGCTGGATATTGGAGGTGATGACTATATCACAAAACCGTTCAAACTGGGGGTTCTCGTTTCAAGGATTAACGCCTTACTTCGACGTGCAAATTCTTTTCAAGCAGCAGACACAGAATTGCAGTCGAATGGCATCAAGGTTCTTTTGCTGCAAGGACAGGTTTTCAAAAATGGGGAGCTGTTGGATTTGACTGCCGCGGAATACAAGCTACTGTGCTTGTTTATGAGAAACCCAAGCATGGTGCTGACAAAGGGACAAATTTTAGATAAGCTATGGGATTGCGACGGGAATTATATCGACAGTAGTACCCTTACGGTCTATATGCGTCGGCTTCGTATGAAGATCGAGGATAATCCAAGCGAACCACAAATGCTCCTGACTGTTCGAGGTATGGGATATAAATGGAATATTATCGGGTGAGGTGCAGAATGAAGATACTGGCAAATAAAGAAATCAAAAATCTATTTCTTTCGCTTTCACTGGTTTTGGGGGTTACATTTCTCTTAGCCGAGGTTTTTCTATGGCTGTCATATCGCCGGCTTTCTCTGTTATTGCTAATCCTTTTTCTATTGGCTGGCGGTGCTGTATGGGCAGTCTGCTTTGTATATTTTAATCGGCAAAATCAGATCATGGAGCAGGCGATATTAGAAATCAATGCGTATCTTGATGGTGATCGCAATGCCCGTATTGAATGTGACAATGAGGGCGAATTGTACCGACTGTTTCATTCCATCAATTCTTTAGCGGCAGTGTTAAATGCCCATGCAGATAACGAGTTACGAGAGAAAGAGTTTTTGAAAAATACAATCTCCGACATTTCACACCAACTGAAAACACCGCTGGCAGCACTCAATATTTATAACGGACTCCTTCAAGACGAGGATATAGAAGTGTCCTCCGTGAAAGAATTTGCGGGTTTGTCTGAGCAGGAACTTGACCGTATCGAAACACTGGTGCAAAGTCTGCTCAAGATTACAAGATTGGATGCCGGAGCCATTGTCTTGGAAAAGAACGCAGAAAATGTTGCAGATATGATGCGGGATATTGAACTGCATTTTGCATATAGAGCCAGACAGGAAAAGAAAGAAATCATTCTGTCTGGCTCGGATCATCTTTCTCTTTTTTGTGATCGTGATTGGTTGAATGAGGCAATCGACAATATCGTGAAAAATGCGTTTGACCATACAGAAAGTGGTGCAACAATTCGTGTTGCGTGGAAGGAGTTGCCGTCTGGTGTCCAAATTGTGATAACGGATAATGGATGCGGCATCCACCCAGAGGATATACATCACATCTTCAAGCGGTTTTATCGCAGTCGTTTTTCTAAGGACAAGCAAGGGATTGGACTGGGATTACCTTTGGCAAAGGCAATCGTTGAAGCACATAACGGCACCATTGAGGTTGACAGCGAATTAGGTATCGGGACAACTTTCACAATGAATTTTTTGATTCCTACAAAATTGTAGGCTGGCTGTAGGCTTACAGTAAGATTCAGGTGCTATTCTCTCACACATAGGCAGGACAAACAAAGACAGCCTGCCTATATCGCAAAATCATTCAGAAAGAGGTGTTTACACTATGAACTTATTAGAAGTCAAAAATATCAGTAAGACCTATGGCAACGGAGAAACCGCTGTCAAGGCATTAAAGGATGTCTGCTTTTCTGTTCCAAAGGGCGAGTATGTGGCAATCGTCGGGGAATCCGGCTCTGGTAAAAGTACACTGCTGAATATGATCGGTGCTTTGGACACGCCAACATCTGGCAAGGTTCTGATTGACGGCAAGGACATTCTTGCCATGAACGATCGAAAGCTGACCGTTTTCCGCCGGAGGAATATCGGCTTTATCTTTCAGGCGTTTAACCTTATCCCGGAGTTGACGGTGGAACAAAATATTATTTTTCCGCTGTTGTTGGATTATCAAAAGCCGGATAAGAGATATTTGGAGGAACTGCTGACGGTTTTGAATTTGAAAGATCGTCGTAATCATTTACCCAGTCAGCTTTCCGGCGGTCAACAGCAGAGAGTGGCGATTGGCCGCGCATTGATTACCCGTCCTTCTCTGATTCTGGCAGACGAGCCAACAGGAAATTTGGACTCACAAAACAGTAGTGAGGTCATAGCATTGCTCAAAGAAACATCGAAAAAATACGAGCAGACCATCATTATGATTACCCACAACCGCAGTATTGCGCAAACGGCAGACCGGGTATTACAGGTATCGGATGGTACTTTGACTGATTTTGGGAGGTGCCGTGAATGAAAAGCTATCTTAGTCTTATTCCCATCTCCGCTAAAGTTCACCGCCGACAAAATGGTATGACGCTGCTTTGCATTGTATTTGCTGTGTTTATGGTAACAGCAGTATTCAGTATGGCAGAAATGGGTTTTCGGATGGAACAGGCCCGATTGGTTGGTAAGCATGGAAGTTTCTCTATTGGAGACTTGCTCGGCAGTTCCATGGGGCAAACCCTTCTTTCTGTTGCGGTTGTTCTGTTCCTGCTGATTTTGATTGCAGGCGTTTTGATGATTTCCAGCAGCATGAACAGCAGCGTTGCACAGAGAACCCGATTTTTCGGAATGATGCGCTGCATTGGTATGAGTAAGCAGCAGACCATCCGCTTTGTCCGTTTAGAGGCATTGAACTGGTGCAAAACAGCTATCCCTATCGGTCTTGTTTTAGGGGTTGTTACTACATGGGGACTTTGCGTGGTACTGCGTTTTGTAGTCAAAGAAGAATTTTCTGATATTCCTCTCTTTGGCATTAGTATTTTTGGCATTGCTTGCGGTATCTTTGTGGGACTGATTACTGTACTGATTGCCGCAAATGCTCCGGCAAAACATGCTGCAAAGGTATCTCCTATCACAGCGGTGTCTGGAAATGCAGGCCACGAAAAAACAATGCGCCATTCGCCGTATGTAGGCTTCGGAAAAATTGAATCCCTTCTTGGTGTCAGCCATGCAATCTCCGGGAAGAAAAATTTATTCCTGATGACAGGTTCTTTTGCACTTAGCATCATCCTGTTTTTGAGCTTTTCTATTATGGTCGATTTTGTGGATTACCTGATTCCTCAGTCGGCTGCCACATCAGATATAGATATTGCAAGTGCTGACGGTAATACGATTCCTTGGGAACTACTTACAACCATCCGCGAAATGGATGGAGTGAAGGAAGTTTACGGGCGTCGTAGTGTATTTGATGTTTCTGCCAAACTAAACGACGACACCAACTTTTCTGGCACAGTCGATTTGATTTCTTATGACGATTTTGATTTACAATGTCTGAAAAAAGACAGTGCTTTGAAAAGGGGGAGTGATCTGTCCAAAGTTTTTAGGGACAGCAATTTTGTTTTGGCAACATCCGATCAGGACAGCACATGGAAAATCGGTGACACTGTTCAGATTGGGGATGAAACCCTTACCATAGCCGGACTGTTAAAAAACGACCCATTTAGTGAGAATGGATTGACAAATGGAAAGCTCACATTGATTACCTCTGATGAAACATTTGTCCGTTTGACAGGAGAGGAAGGTTATTCTCTTGTGCTGATACAAACAACGGGAGATGTTACGGACGAAAATGTTCAGGCAATCCAGAATTCCGTAGATCAAACATATAGCTTTCGAGATAAACGCGACGAGCGCACTACGGGAACTTATATGGCTTTTGTTTTCTGTGTTTATGCGTTTTTGGCAATTATTGCACTGGTAACGGTAATGAAC
>NZ_JBWJVQ010000196.1:0-16855 GCF_056339875.1 Blautia sp. ZXY-1-C6 | reverse complement strand
CAGGCCAGGCAGGTGGTAGGCGAATACGCACAATCTCTATCAGATGGGGGCACAGCAGCAGGCAGCACAGCAACAGGCAGCACAGAATATGCAGCCGGCATCCGGGGCAGGAACATGGAAATGTCGTTAATGTGGTGCAGAGAATACAGGAAAATTCTGCTCTGAATGTGGTAAACCGAAACCGCAGCGGGAAGAGTGGATATGCAGCTGCGGCGCAGTAAATACCGGTAAATTCTGTTCTGAATGCGGAAGCCCAAGACCGACCGGAAAGTGGACATGTAGCTGTGGTGCGGTAGATACAGGAGCGTTCTGTGCAGAATGTGCAAAGCCAAGACAGTAAAATACAGCAGGGGGAGAAATGTCTATGTCTGATCTGAAGCAGACATATAAATGCCCTGCCTGTGGCGGTGCAATGGGACCCGACAGTGAGTCCCAGAAAATGAAGTGTCCATACTGTGATACAGAATTTGAACTTGAGACATTAAAAGAACTGGATGCGCAGATGGAGCGTGAAGCCGGACAGCAGGATGATCTGTCAGGATGGCAGACAGATGCCGGTGGAGAATGGCAGGAAGGTGAGACAGATGGAATGAATGTCTATACCTGTCAGTCCTGTGGTGGTGAGATTATCGCAGATGAGAATACAGGAGCATCAAATTGTCCGTATTCTGGAAATCCCGTAATTATGACAGAGAAGTTTAAAGGTGCATTAAGGCCGGATCTGGTGATTCCGTTCAAATTGGATAAGAAAGCGGCAAAAGAAGCATATTACAGGCATATTAAGGGAAGAACATTTTTGCCAAAAGCATTTCGCAGGGAAAATCATATTGATGAGATTAAGGGGCTGTATGTTCCGTTCTGGCTTTTTGACGGGGATGTTGATGCTGATGTGCGTTATAAGGCCACAAAGGTAAGAATGTGGAGTGACAATGATTATGATTATACGGAGCCCAGTTACTATTCTGTGGAGCGGAGAGAAGTGGAGAGATGACATTCGCTTCTGTACCTGTCAGTGGATAAGAAAAAATAGCAGATGATTTGATGGAATCCATTGAACCATTTAAAATTTCAGAGTCTGTGGATTTTCAGACCGCATATCTTTCAGGATATCTGGGTATAAATATGATGTCAGTGAAAAAGAGAGCATCAACAGGGCACATGACCGTATGAAAAAGAGCGCAGAGGAAGTACTGGCAGATACAGTGAAGGGTTATGCTTCTGTTGTTCCCGAAAATACAAACGTAAATATTTCAGGCGGAAAAGCACAGTATGCACTGTATCCGGTATGGATTCTGAATACAACATGGAAAGATAAGAAATATATATTTGCAATGAACGGACAAACCGGAAAAATGACAGGAGACCTTCCGATTGACAGGGGAATTTATCTGAAATGGTTTGCCGGACTGACCGCTGTATTGACGGTTGCTTTGTGCCTTGCCGGACTGCTGATTTTTTAGGGGAGGACGAAGAGTATGCTGAAAAGAAAAAGATCATACCTGTATTTCTGGCTTCTGTCCTTACTGTATCAGGTACAACAGGATTTGTGACGGAAGCATTTTCAGAAAACGCTTATGCGGCAGAAGAAGTGCATACAGAAAGGCTGGCAGATTTTGCAGATCTGCTAGATGATGGGCAGGAAGAAGAACTGGAGGCGAAACTGGATCAGGTCAGCGAGGACTACGGCTGTGATGTTGTGGTTGTCACAGAGGAGACTCTGGATGGTGCAGTTCCGCAGGATTATGCAGATGATTTCTTTGATTATAATGACTATGGCATGGGAGAGGACAAGAGTGGTATATTGTTTTTGATAACCATGTCAGAACGTAAGTGGTGTATCTCCACACATGGAGAGGCTATTCAGATTTTTACTGATGCAGGACAGGAATATATGACGGATAATTTTGGGTCATATTTATCCGATGGTGAGTATTATGAGGGCTTTATGAAGTTTGCTGATCTGTGCGAAGAATTTATCATTCAGGCACAGAGCACAGAACCGTACGATGTAGAAAATCTGCCGAAGGAAACCATCCCTTTTTATATGATATTTCTCATTTCGCTTGTGGTCGGATTTGTGATCGCGCTGATCGTAACCGGAGTAATGAGAAGCCGGATGAAGACTGTACATATGAAGCCGGATGCAGCAGATTATATGAAAGACGGAAGTCTTCATATTAACAGAAGCCGGGACATATTTCTGTATCATAAGGTCACACGTACGGCGAAGCCGAAGGAAGAGAGTTCCGGTGGCGGTGGAAGCAGTACCCATACAAGTTCTTCGGGTGAGACGCATGGGGGTTCCAGTGGATCATTTTAACTGACTGGCATGACATATAAAAATCCTGATCTTTTATATTATTTTATGGGATAACCATAAAATGACAGGAAAGATTGGGATTTTATTTTGCGCAAAATTACGGATACCGGTTGCAAGACATCAGAGAATATGATACAGTACAAGGTGGTTTGTTTTGTGTAGAGACAGTTGTCCGGCAAAAAGAAAATAAACTGCGAAGCGGATTGTAAATATCCGCCTGACGATAACAGATTTCTGCACAAAAGAATTATAAAATGAAATAAAAAACAGAAATAATGGAGAGGACATGAAAAAATACGTTGATAATTTTATGCAATACCGGTTTCTTCTGTCAGAACTGGTAAAAAAAGGGATTAAGCTGAAATACAGACGTTCTTATCTGGGAATGATATGGTCTATGCTGGAGCCGCTGCTTACCATGATCGTGCTTACAATTGTATTTGGTACTTTGTATGGAAACACAGACAGGACTTTTCCTGTATATATCCTGACCGGACGACTCCTGTACAGTTTCTTTTCACAGTCCACCAAGGCCGCTTTGAAATCTATACGTCAGAACTCGGCAATGATCAAAAAGGTATACGTACCCAAATATTTGTATCCGCTGTCCAGTGTGCTTTTTAACTATGTGATCTTTCTGATCTCACTGATCGTACTGGCAATGGTGAGTGTGATACTTGGTGTAAAGCCTACGTTCTATCTGCTTCAGGCACCAATCGCACTGATACTGATTCTTATTATGTCATATGGATGCGGAATGATCCTGGCAACAATAGGTGTATTTTTCAGAGATATGGAATATCTCTGGTCTGTAGCACTTATGCTGGTTATGTATACATGTGCGATTTTCTATTATCCTGAAAAGCTTTTGAAGAGTGGATGGGCATGGATACTGAAATATAACCCATTGTATTGTGTGATTGATATTTTCAGATGTTCAGTATTTGGAAAAGCGATGAATATTCATTATTTTGCATATGCACTTATCTTTTCCGTTGTGGCAATGGTGATTGGATTATTCTGCTTCAAGAAGAAACAGGATGATTTTATTCTTTACATCTGAGAACTGAGACAGAAAGCTGCAGGGCAGCGGAACGAATTATTTTTGAAAAATAAGGAGAAAAAATGAGCAAACAACCAGCGATTATTGTTGATAATGTGAGTATGAAATTTAATCTCAGCAAAGAGAAAGTAGACAGTCTGAAAGATTATATTATCAAGTCAATTAAAAAAGAGATTAAATATAATGAATTCTGGGCTTTGCAGAATGTGAGCTTTACAGTGGAAAAAGGAGACAGGGTAGGAATCCTCGGACTGAATGGTGCAGGAAAGAGTACGCTTCTTAAGGTTATCGCAGGCGTTTTCAAACCAACAGAAGGTTCAGTTACAAAACATGGGAAGATGGTTCCGCTTCTGGAACTGGGTGCAGGCTTTGATCCACAGTATACAGGAAAGGAAAATATTTATCTTTACGGAGCAATGCTTGGATATTCCAAAGAATTTATTGATGAGAAGTATGATGAGATCGTGAAATTTTCTGAACTGAAGGATTTTATTGATGTGCCGATCAAGAATTATTCATCAGGTATGAAATCCAGGCTTGGATTTTCGATTGCTACAGTGGTGTCTCCTAAAATTCTGATATTGGATGAGGTATTATCTGTAGGTGATGCGAAATTCCGTAAGAAGAGTGAGAAGAAAGTACTCAGCATGTTTGATTCGGGTGTAACAGTGTTGTTTGTCTCTCATTCTCTGGCGCAGGTTCAGAGAATCTGCAATAAGGCGATGATCCTTGAAAAAGGAAAACTGATCGCTTACGGAGATATTGATACGATTTCTGAACAGTATGAGAAAATGACTAACTGACAGGGACAGACAGAGATATCTGTCTGACAGAGAAAAAATTTAAGAAGTCAGAAATATCCGGAGGAGTATATGACAAACGGATTAAAAAAAGAAGATTCAGCAGCTTTAAAAGGTCTTGCAGTGTTACTGCTGATCTTTCACCACTGCTATCGTCTTGCAGACAGAATCGAAAGATATCAGGTGGATCTGTGCGGGCTGACAACAGAACAGCTTGTTGCTATTGCGGAATGCTGTAAGATCTGCGTGGCAATATTTGCATTTGTATCCGGTTACGGGCTGTTGTATGGATATTCGGCTAAAATGAAAAATAAAGAAAAGTATGCAGTATCAGAATGGATATCCGGACATCTTCTTTCCACTATGTCCGGATTCTGGTTTACTGCAGCTGTATCCTATCTTATTTACTTTGGACTTAGACTTAAGGATCCGAGCAAGTGGGGAGAAACCTTTTATGAAAGAGGATTCGCCGTATTTGCAGATATACTGGGAATCTCCAGACTTTTGGAGACTGAAAGTCTTAACGGGGCATGGTGGTATATGAGTGCTGCGTTTGTATTTATTATATTGCTTCCTCTGTTAGATGGGACGATTGAGAAATTTGGAGGCATATTCTGTATTGCAGTTATCTTTTTGCTTCCGAGAATTTTAGGTATTGGATTTCAGGGAGGCTCAAAGCCATATTCATTTCTTTTGATATTTGTGGCAGGAATGTTATGCTGTAAATATAATTTCTTTCAAAAATTGCATGAATACAGTCGGAAAAAATTAAAATTCATCTGTTTGTCTGCTTTACTGTGTGCCGGCCTTTTCCTGTACCATAAAATCGACCTGAAAATTTTCTGGGAATTTCGGTATGCACTTGTTCCATTCCTGCTGATTCTCTTTTGCGTTGAATATTTGTTCAGGATTACGCCTGTATCCTTGTTCCTTCAGTATCTGGGCAAGCATTCCATGAACATCTGGCTGGTACATACATTTGTGAGAGATTCTCTGGGAAAATATGTATTTGCATTAAAAAAATTCTGGCTGATTCCTGTTGCAGTTCTTGTGATTTCGCTGGGAATCAGTTACTGCCTGGATTTTCTTAAGAAGATTACAGGATATCAGAAACTGATACGGCTGTTAAAGAAAAAGGTGACGGAACATTATGCGGTACGGGAATGATTTTTCGAGAGGATCGCAATAGGATTCAGAGTGGACAATAGTGACGGATGGGAGAGCGTATCATGAAAATACTGCAGATTGGAATGGGAAATGTTGCCGGAGGTCTGGAAGCATTTGTGATGAATTACTATAGAGTTCTGGTGCATATGGATATACAGTTTGATTTTGTGTGTATGTATGATAAAATTGCATATGAAGAGGAAATCAGGAAACTGGGTGGAAGGATTGACTATATTCCAAATGTAAAAAAGAACTATCAGGGCTATATAAAAGAACTGAAAAAAATATTAAAAGAAACAAAATATGATGCAGTACATGTAAATATGCTTTCAGCTGCAAATATTGTTCCGTTACGTGTGGCTCATACAATGAAAGTGCCAAAGATAATTGCGCACAGCCACAGCTCTTCCTGTCCCGGACTGATCAGAAAAATCATGGACAACTGGAACAGACCAAAGATTGCAAAATATGCTACTGACAGGATTGCATGCGGAGAAATGGCGGGCAGGTGGCTGTTTGGAGATAAAGCTTTCCAAAGCGGTCAGGTTACGTTGATCAATAATGCCATTCAGGCAGAGAAGTTCAGTTTTTCAGAAAAAGACAGAGATTCACTCAGAAAGGAACTGGGATGGGAAAATAAAACAGTGATCGGTCATGTAGGAAGATTTGATATTCCGAAGAATCATGACAGAATGCTTGATATTTTTCAACAGATCGTTTCCGAAAAAAAAGATGTGATGCTGTGTCTGGTAGGTCCAAAGGAAGGTCTGTACAAAGAGATAAAAGAGAAAACAGTGCAGAAAGGACTGGAAGATAAGGTATATTTTGCCGGTAAACAGGAGAATATCCGCAGGTATTTATCTGCTATGGATGTTTTTCTGTTTCCGTCTGTTTTTGAGGGTGTGCCATTTGCGCTTATTGAAGCCCAGGCAAATGGACTTGCCTGCGTGATGTCAGAGGCGGTGTCTGAGGAGGCAGTTGTTTTTCCTGAGAGAGTCAGAAGGCTGTCACTTGACAGAGATAATATACAGTGGGCGGCAGCAGTGATGGCAATGAGTTCTATGAACAGAGAAGCGGCTGATCTGATAAAGAAGCGGCTGTCAGATACGCATTTTAACATTGAGACAGAGGCAAAACGTTTGAAAGATTTATATTATCATACGAGGTAAATTACAGATGGACAAGATTGATTTTGTATTGCCATGGGTGGATGGATCAGACTCAGCCTGGATAAAGCAGAGAAATGAGTATCTGGGAATTAAAAATGACCAGACACAGGACAGCAGATTTCGGGACTGGGAAAATCTGCAGTACTGGTTCAGAGGTGTTGAAAAATTTGCGCCATGGGTGAATCATATATATTTTGTGACATGGGGGCATATCCCTTCATGGCTGAATACAGATCATCCGAAGCTGACAGTTGTAAAACACGAGGATTATATTCCGAAGCAGTATCTGCCCACATTCAGCAGTCATCCCATTGAACTGAATATGCATCGGATCCGAGGTTTATCCGAACAGTTTGTATATTTTAATGATGATACCTTCATCATAAATAAAATGGAACCGGAAGACTTTTTCAGAAATGGTCTTCCAAGAGACTATTGTATAGAAACAGCGTTGGTACAGGATGATATCAATAATCCGTTTGCCTGCATTCTTATGAACAATGCGGCACTTGTAAATATGCATTATTCAAAGAGAGAAGTGATTGGCAGAAACTGGAAAAAATGGTTTCATCCTGCATATGGAAAAATGGTATTCAGAAATATGCTGATGCTTCCGTACAGGGAGTTTTCCAGTTTTAAATATTCTCATATCTCAAGCTCTTTTTTGAAGAGTACCTTTGAAGAAGTGTGGAGGGAAGAAGGTGAAGTGCTGGACAGAGTATGCAGGACACGATTCCGTTCTCCGGGGGATGTAAATCAGTATGTGATGAAATACTGGCAGTATATGGAGGGAAAATATGAACCTCAATCACCGAAAATCGGGAAATTTTTTACCATAGGTCTTCACGACCGGCAGATACATGATGTACTCAGAAATCAGAAGTGTAAAATATTGTGTATAAATGATACGGAAAATATAGGAGATTTCAGACAACAGAAAAGAAATATCAAAGATTCTTTTGAGAGTATCCTTCCCGAAAAGTCTGCATTTGAATTATCTTACAAAGATTCCGGAGGCATGTATGACAAAAAGTGCGATTAAAAAATATACGGAAAGGCTGGGCTTTTTCGGAATGATCCTGCACTATATCGGTCGTTTTATGACAAAAACAGAGCAGCAGGTCATTGGAAAGCTGACTGTGCGTTTTGGAAAAGTAAAGAAAAACCGGCTTGTGTTTAAAAATCGGGAAATGATGGACTGCACAGATAATCCGGAAGCTTTTTATGAATATCTTATAAGTTCCGGGTATAATAAAAAATATGAGATCATCTGGCTGGTCTCTGAAAAAAGAAAATTCAGAAATCAGAATACCGGAAATGTAAAATTTGTAACTGCTGAAAATAAATATGGATGGAGTAGTCCGCTGGCATATTATTATGGTGCTACAGCCGGATTTTTCTTTTATTCTCATAACAGTGCAGGACTGAACAGGTATCGGTGTAAAGGACAGACAGTTGTAAATCTGTGGCATGGGTGCGGTTATAAAGATGCAGAGCAGGGAAAGAAAAAACAGAATATAAAGCCTGATTTTGACTATGCACTTGTTCCCGGACCGGTATTTGTGAAAACGAAATCCGGACTATGGAACTGCGAACCGGACAGGCTGTTAATGATGGGATATCCCAGATATGACTGGATGCTGCATCCGTCAATGAGTAAGGATGAAATTCTGGACAGTCTGTTCGGATGGAAAGGGAAAAAAGCTGTTCTGTGGATGCCGACTTTCAGAAAAAGTGATCTGGGAGGGTGTGCGGAAAATGAAATTGAGCTTCCCTGTCAGCTTCCGGCAATACAGAATATGAACGAGCTGAAAGAACTGGACAGTTATCTAAGGGAGCAGGAGATTATTCTGATCATAAAGAAGCATCCGCTTCAGACGGAATGGGATGAGAATGAACAGGAGTTTACCAATATACGTTATGTTGCGGAAGCCCTGTTGGAGAAAAAACAGATAAAACTTTATGAACTGATAGGGATCAGCGACGGTCTGCTCTCTGATTACTCGTCAGTGGCAGTAGATTATCTGCTGTTGGACAGACCGCTTGGATATGTGCTTGCGGATTACAATATATATAAAGAAAAAAGGGGATTTGTATTTAAAGATCCGCTGGAATATATGCCGGGTGAGAAAATCTATAATGCCTGTGATATCAGAAAATTTATGAAACATCTGACTGATGGAACAGACAGTTACCGGCAGGAGAGAGCAAAGAATCTGAAACAGATGCACAATAAAACAGAAAACTATTGCAAAAGGCTTGCAGATTATTTACAATTGTAGCTGTTATATGAATGCGAAGAGAACAGTTATCTATTAATGCAATAAAACAGGGAGAATGTAATGGAGAAAAAAATAGGATATACACAGGGAACCTTTGATATGTTTCATATAGGACATCTGAACCTGATCAGAAATGCAAAAAAACATTGCGATTATCTGATTGTCGGTGTGAATGCGGATGATCTGGTAGAGTCATATAAAAACAAAAGACCGATCGTTCCGCTGGAAGAAAGGGCAGAGATTGTACGGGCCATCAGATATGTTGATGAGGTGATCGTGACGACAACCCTGGACAAAAAGCAGGTATGGGAAAAAGTCCACTTTAATGAAATCTATATCGGAGATGACTGGAAGGGCAATGCACGTTGGGAAAAGACCGGAAAAGAAATGGAAGAGCTGGGCGCTAAGCTGGTATTTCTGCCATATACCAAAGATACATCCTCAACGATGCTTCGTGAGAAATTAAAAGAATTCTAGGGAGCCAGATATGAAAAAAAGAATAAAAAAGAAAATAAAAAAACTGAAAAAATCCATTAACAAGATTAACAAGGTCAGAGTTCAAAAGGGAAGAAAAGCCATGTTGCAGGAGACATGGGCAACTGTGACCTATGGATTATATGATAATCGCAAGATCAGACGCCTTAAGAAATTCCCCCCTGCACTTGTAGAGAATAGAATGCTCTTTGAAACAAATGATGATTTTACGGATAATGGTCGTGCTTTGTTTGACTATCTTATTGAGAAAGGATACAACAAAAAATATGAGATTGTATGGCTGGTCCATGAACCGTCTAAATATAAAGAATATCAGTTTGAAAATGTGAAATTTGTGCAGAACTTTAAGAACGGTTCCACGATCCGAAGAGCAGAAGCATATAAATATGCACTGACATCAAAATATATTTTTTACACCCAGGCTTTTAACTGGATTGGTATGTCGAGAAGAAATCAGCTCTTTATCGATCTCTGGCATGGCTGTGGTTACAAGGCAAATAAGAACGGGCGTAAGGTTTTCTTTGATTATTGCCTGGTACCGGGGGACATTTTTATTAAGACCAAAATGGAATTTTTTGGATGTACTTCCAAAAAACTGCTCTCGTTTGGATATCCCCGTTATGATATGATGCTTAAGGGCAGTGAACGTGCAGATGAATATAAAAAGAAACTTCTGAAGGAAACAGACAGCGAGAAACTGATCCTGTGGATGCCAACCTACAGACATGCTTCCAGTGAGCGTCTGAACGAGGAAACCTTAAATAATGAATTCAATATTCCTATCATTGATGATGCAGATAAGCTTCTGGAACTGAATAAGTTCTGTAAGGAGAATCATATTCTTATTGTTATCAAGAAGCATTACCTTCAGGTACCTTATGATTTTGGTGAGAATGTCCTTACCAATATTGTTTATCTGGAGAACAGAGATCTTGCGGATAACGGACTGCAGCTTTATGAGTTTATCAACTGTTCGGATGCGCTGGTTTCTGACTATTCTTCTGTTGCGATCGATTATCTGCTGTTAGACAGACCGCTTGGATTCACACTGGATGATTATGAGGCTTATACGGAATCCAGAGGATGGGTGTTTGATGATCCGTTGGAATATATGCCTGGCGAACATATGTATAATATGCAGGATTTTGAGAATTTCATCCTGGATATTAAAAACGGAAAAGATAATTATAAAGAACAGCGTGCCAGTGTAAGAGCAAAAACACATAATGTGTGTGACAATTACTGCCAGCGTGTGTTGGATTATTTTAACATTACAATGTAATGATATTATAGCAATTCCATAAATTATTGCAAACAATCCAGTCCATCATAGCGTGAAGTCCTGCGTCAGATATCTTTGCCGTGCGTCAGCACGCCTGCAGATATCTTCCTTGTCCTTCACACTCTGCTGAACTGCCTTGATTGTATTATTTTATGGAATTGCTATAGGATACAGATATCAGAAAGTCATAACAGGAGAAAAAGATAAATGAAAATATGTATTTGGTGCACCAAGATATTTGATCTTGGCGGAACTAAGCGAGTTGTCACACTTCTTGCGAATGAACTTGTAAAAGAGCATGATGTGACGATCATGGTATATCAGGACAGATTTAAAGAAGACCGGAATATGTATCATATGAGTGAGGATATCAAGGTTGACTTTATTGATAATAATGAGTTTGTCAATCGACATCATACACCGGCTTTCTGCTGGCGTTATCTTGTTCAGAAACTGAATGCCAAATATGGGATTTTTAATAAAGAAAAATATAATGATATTCTGGCAGATGCGATTTTCCCGAAAAAGACCAGAGAAAAATGGGTAAAATATTTAAATGAGCAGAATTATGATATTATTATCACAACTGCAAGTTTAAGCCTTCGTCTGGGTATGCTGGCGCCGGAGCTGAATGCAAAGACAATCGGATGGCAGCATAACTGTTATGCCGGATATCTTGATGTTCCTAATGTCGTATTCTGGAAACAGGAATGTCTGCTCCAGGAATATCTGCCGAAGCTGGACAGATACATTGTTCTCAGTGACTATGATAAGCGCGATTACAAAAAATTTCTGGATATTGATACAGAAGTTAAAATTAATCCCCGAAGCTTCGTGAGTGAGAGAAAATGCGACCCAAAATCCAAGCGTTTCCTTATGGCTACACGATTTGTATATGCCAAGGGTCTTGATCTGATGATGGAATCTTTTGAAGAGTTCTGTAAGCAGGATGATGAATGGCAGCTGGATATTATCGGAGCCGGTGATCTCTGGAATCAGATTGTGGCGGATGCAAAGAGACGTGGTATTGAGGACAGAGTTAATTTTGTCGGTTATACAAATGAGCCGGAGAAGTATTACCTGAATTCTTCTGTTTTCCTTCTTCCGTCCAGGTGGGAAGGATGGCCGATGGTTATCATGGAAGCCTTTGAATTTGGTCTTCCTGTCATCGCATTCCATACAGGAGCGATGGATCTGATCATCGATGATGGAAAAACAGGATACCTGCCGGAAGCTTTTGATACAAAGAAATTTACAGATGCGATGCTGAAGCTGGCACATGATGAAGAACTCCGCAGAGAGATGTCCAGAAATGCAATCTGGAAATCTGAGGACTTTGCCATTGAGAAGGCAGTTAAAGAGTGGAATCGTCTTTTTAATCGTGTAATGGGAATCAAGACCTTTTATATGAAAAATGAAGAACAGATTCTGGAGTGCAGGGAGAAATATCCGCTTAGAACCAGCTATGCCGAGTTTGTAAAGGAATACCAGATAAGAGATAATACAATTCTTTATGAAGCTTTTGGCGGACGTGGTATGATCTGTAATCCTTATGCTCTGTTTTTGTATCTTCTTGAAAAAGAAGAGTATCAGGATTATACCCATATCTGGGTGTTTGAGGACTTCGAGGATAACAGAAAACAAATTGAAAAATACGAAAAATATCCGAACGTGCGATTTGTAAAATATAAATCAAAGGAATATTGTAAAGAACTTGCGACAGTGAAATATCTGGTAAATAATGTAAGCTTTCCAAGCTATTTCCTTAAAAGAGAAGGTCAGGTACTGATCGATACCTGGCATGGAACTCCTCTGAAGAATATGGGATTTGATATTCCGGGAGCAAATATTTCTCAGGGAAATACAGCAAGAAATCTGCTCAGTGCAGATTATATAGTTTCCTCCGGACCTTATATGACAAAGACAGCATACAAAGATTCGTATAAAATGCAGAATCTGTATGAAGGCACAGTGCTGGAAGAGGGCTTCCCACGTAATGATAAGCTTTTTGACAGTGACAGAGCAGAAGTGATACAGGAACTTAAGGATTGCGGAGTGGACGTAAAGGAAGATAAAAAGATTATTCTTTATGCACCGACATGGAGAGGCGAACAATACAGCCGTCCGGATACAGATTTGCAGGATGTCTATAAACTGATCAATGTAATGGAGAACAGTATAGATACAAATGAATATCAGATCTTTGTCAAGCTTCATCAGATCGTATATCACTATATGAAAGAGAATGCCATGGAACCTGGTGATGCGCAGACAAAATTTATTCCTGCAACAATGGATACAAATGAGATTTTGTCAGTGACAGATGTACTGATTTCTGATTATTCCAGTATTTTTTATGATTTCATGCTGACAGGAAAACCGATTCTGTTTTATGTGCCGGATGCGGAGAACTTTGAAGATTACAGAGGTCTGTACTTCGGATTTGACAAACTTCCGGGACCGGCAGTGTCTACCCCTGAGAAGCTTGGTGAACTTCTGAAGGATCTTCCGGGAGTGGCTGCTTCCTGTAAAGAGAAGTATGAAAAAGCAAGAGAACAGATATGTCCGAGAGATGATGGAAAAGCATGCAAACGTATAGCAGAAGTCCTGCTTGATGGAAAAGAACCGGTAAATCCGGTATATCTGAATCAGACAGATAAAGTAAAACTTCTGGTATATGCAGGAGATTTCAGTGATACACAGGAGACAGAGGCATTCTATGAATTTCTGAACAAAGTGGATTATGAGCATTTTGATGTGACGTTGATCGGGAATGGTGCAAAAGAAGAGGAGTCTTCTGAGAAATTGAATAGTCTGCCAAAAGAAATCAGGGTTTTATACTGGAAGCGTTCCTACCCGGCTACGGACGAAGAATATGTATGTCATAAAAAGTTTATGAAATCTAAGAAAACAGAAGTGCCGGAGATGCTTCTGGATTTTTACAGGCGTGAGCTTCGCAGGATGATCGGAATGTCAAAGTTCGACTATGCTCTGGTACTTACTGATATGAAGAAGTTCTTTCCTGCAATGTCAGGGGCTCTGGATGTGAAGCAGATATTTAATATAGAAAACTGGCAGAATTTGTTGAAGTGTTAAAGCTTCATTAAAGCTTCACAGACAGATCAGAACCTCATTGAAAAGAGGCGGAAAACGGTATATTTTAAAAGATATGTAAGGCAGTCTGGCAGGTATTGGGCCAGGCTGCTTTTCTGAATACGGATCTTGAATTATCATTTTATGGACGCAGATAATTACGCATGGATTTCAGTGCATTTTTTTCGAGACGGCTGACCTGTGCCTGGGAGATGCCGATTTCCTGAGCTACTTCCATCTGCGTCTTTCCTTCGTAGAAGCGCAGTTCTATGATATGCTTTTCGCGGCTGTTCAGCCTCTGCATAGCTTCGCGGAGAGCAAGATTTTCAATCCAGCGTTCTTCTTTGTTTTTTTTGTCACTGATCTGATCCATGACATAAAGAGTATCACCGCCTTCTGTATAGACCGGTTCAAAGAGACTCACAGGATTTTGGATAGCATCAAGGGCATATACGATCATTTCTTTTTCGATACCAATTTCCTGTGCAATTTCGGTAACTGTAGGTTCTTTCAGGTGCTGCTTCATATAATTTTCGCGGGTATAGATTGCTTTGTATGCAATATCACGAAGAGAACGGCTGACGCGGATACTGTTGTTATCCCTGAGATATCGCCTGATTTCGCCTATGATCATTGGAACTGCATAAGTGGAAAATTTTACCTGTAAAGTGGTATCAAAGTTGTCAATGGCCTTGATCAGACCAATACATCCGATCTGAAAAAGGTCATCGGCATTTTCGCTGCTGTTCTGAAATCGTCGTATTACGCTGAGAACAAGACGTAGATTTCCTTTAATGTACAATTCACGTGCCTGTTCATCGCCGCTTTTGATCCGTCTGAACAGTTCCGCTTTTTCTTCTGCTGTAAGAACAGGAAGTTTCGACGTATTGACTCCGCAGATTTCAACTTTGTTCAGTGCCATCTTATTGAATCCTCCTTATTATCTCTGGATGTAAACCGACTATTCGCAGATATGAGCCAGGATCCTCCGAAATCATTTCAGGAAATAAAAAAAGGACAGTGGCTGCCGAATAGTTGTCATATACTTCAGTAAGAATGATTCTCATATAGCAGTGGATTTATACTTTGACCGGGAAAATATAAAAAATATAGGTCCTTGACAATTCTCTGCGGTGAAATATCAGCCTTTATGGAAACATTTTTCTTCGTCTATTTTCACAAGGATGATATCGTCCCCGATCTGGCTGATACATTCCCAGGGAATGATATATTCATTATCACGTCCGAACAGGCAGCAGAATCTTCCGGGGCCTGGAAGTATAAGGGCAGTGAGTTGACTGCTTTTGCAGTCAAATTCCGCATCAATGGGACATCCGAGACTGCGGCAGGTACAGATATTAATTACTTCTTTTTGCTTTAATTCACAGATTTTCATAAATCAGATACAGTCCTTCCGGTTAAAATCAGACTGTCGTGCCAATGCTTTCAGAATCTGATATGCGTTTGATAACAATTTATGTATTTTTGCAAAAATTTATGCAAGTCCTTTTATTGACACCTTAAATAGAAATACAGTATAATAAAACTATATATAACTGTTTGTATTTGTGTTACTGAGAATGGAGTGAACAGTAACGTATTTGTAGCCGTTTAACCGAATCAAGTATATAGTACATAAGCAGAAAACAGTAATACGAATTAAAGGGGGACGTCGTATGAAGTGTCCATTTTGTAATCAGGATAATACGAGAGTAGTTGATTCCAGACCGGTAGACATACGAATTCTATCCGTCGCCGTCGTTTGTGCCATGCCTGCGGAAGGAGATTTACCACATATGAAAAGGTGGAAAGTATTCCGCTTACTGTGATCAAAAAAGATCAGAACAGAGAACAGTATAATCGCAGTAAAATTCAGTCGGGAATTCTGAGAGCCTGCTATAAAAGACCAATATCCGTAGATAAGATTGAAGAGATGATGGATGCCATAGAGGGAGAAATCTTTAATACCGAAGAGAAAGAGATTTCCAGCACCAGAATTGGTGAGATCGTTATGGAACATTTGAAAGATCTGGATGCAGTTGCTTATGTACGTTTTGCGTCTGTATACAGAGAATTTAAAGATGTCAGTACTTTTATGGACGAGCTGAAGAAGTTTATGAATTAAATAAGAGTTCTGTGTGAACAGTAATGTATGAATGCTCTGTGTGAAAGGATTTACGGGCAAATATAAAGAGCCGACGAGAATAATATCCCGCCGGCTCTTTATGTGTATTTTTATGGGGGTAATTAACTAAAATAAATTAAACAATACCCTGAGCGATCATAGCATCTACAACTTTCTCGAAGCCTGCGTATTAGCGCCTGCAACATAGTTGCCTTCCATATCATAACGCTTGGAAGCATCATCAACTTTATGGAAGATATCAACCATGATCTGATGAAGTTTTGTATCAACTTCTTCTGCTGTCCAGGAAAGTCTTGCAGAGTTCTGGCACATTTCAAGTGCGGAAGTAGCAACACCACCGGCATTAGCTGCTTTACCAGGCATAAATGTTACACCGTTTGCCATAAGGTAATCAGTTGCCTCGCGGTAGTAGGCATATTTGCACCTTCTGCAACATATTTGCATCCGTTTGCAATAAGGATCTTAACAGCATCAAGGTCAAGCTCATTCTGAGTTGCGCATGGAAGATAGATATCACATTTGATGTTCCAGATACCTTTTCCTTCTGTATAAGTAGCGCCTTCTACGCGATCTGCGTATTCTTTGATACGTCCACGTTTTACTTCTTTGATATCTTTAACGATGTCAAGTTTGATTCCTTCCGGATCATAGATATATCCGTTGGAGTCGCACATAGCAACAACTTTACCGCCAAGTTCGGCAGCTTTCTTACTGCGTAGATGGCAACATTACCGGAACCTGTTACGATGAGAGTTTTACCGGAGATTGTGTCGTTTTTAGCTTTAACCATTTCGTTCAGCATATATACAAGACCATATCCTGTAGCCTGTGTACGAATCAAAGATCCACCGTAGGAAAGACCTTTACCTGTGAGAACACCCTCGTATAATCCGCGGTTTCTCTTGTACTGTCCGTACAGATAACCAATCTCACGTCCGCCTACACCGATATCACCTGCAGGAACGTCCATGTCAGCACCGATATATTTGGAAAGTTCTGTCATAAAGCTCTGGCAGAATGCCATAACTTCTCTGTCAG
>NZ_JBWJVQ010000195.1:0-15684 GCF_056339875.1 Blautia sp. ZXY-1-C6 | reverse complement strand
TGAGAAAAAGTATATGTGTAGGTGCTGTCGTCTTTATATTCATAGAAGAAACGATACACCTCATCTGTCATATAATACTTATCCGGTGCCTGGATTTCTTTTACGCTGTAATGGAAATTCAAAGGAATATCCGCATGGAACACAGCCATTCCTTCCCTGTCGGAAACAGCACGTTCCACCAGGCTTCCCTTTTCTACAAGAACCTTTCCGTCTGCCGCTGTCAGGTCTTCTTCTGCATACAATCCAAACGTCGCACCCTCCAGGGTAACGTCATCATGTTTCGAGTTTTTCACTACATTTACGGAAATCTCCGGTACTTGCATTGGTAAAAGTGGTTTCCCCTGGGATAACTCTACATTCTGTCCTGCATAGGACAAGGTTACAAACTGGGTACGTTCCTGTTCTGTTTTTCCAATCACCAGATTTTCCGGTGCTTTCTGTTCTACAACCTTATATTTTCCAAGATACAATTCTTTGGAAACAGCACCTCCATCTTCCCCGGTTGTCAGACTTTCTACCAGATCCCCTGCTTTATGCACCTTCGTCACTTTATCCTGGCTGTAAATATCCTCTGCCGCATAAATGTTATATTCTGCCCCTGCAAAGTCCGCATTTCCATATCCGGAAGTCAGGTTGCCCCTCTTCTCCGGTTACTCCAGTCAGAACCTCACCTTTTTTACGGATTGTGATTTTTCCTTTCTGTTCCTCATTCGTCACTGCAACAGAAGTTGTTTTTCCTGTTTCCAGCTTCACATTAAAAGACTCTGTATTCAGCTTATATCCTTCTGGAACAGAAATTTCTTTTAAATATACCGTATCCTGGGTTTTCGGAAGCTCCACCTCAGAAGTACCGTTGCTGTCTGTGGCCGGCATCTGCACAAGAAGATTTTTACATGCACTGTCTGCATAAATACCAAAAACAGCGCCGGACAGATTTACTTTACTGTTCTTATCTTTTTTTGTTACCTTTACCCTTGCCAGATCCAGCCACCTCACCGTAAATTCCACAGAAGCACTTTCTTCTTCAAAAAATGCCCCATACCCAATGTCCTGAGAAGCCAGAACCCGTAGACAATACTAAAGTCTCCCACTGGGTTCCCATTTGTCCTTTCAGCTTACCGCTGTTCCATGTACCCGTTACAGTTTTGGGAGAGCTGAAATAGAATGTGGTATTTCCATTGATCTTTACGGTTCCTGTCTGTTTTATACTTCCACTGTGATAAGTCACATTCTCTGGCATTTTTAAAGTAATATAGTTTCTATGGTCACCTTTTAAAGTAAACTCCCCGGTACGCTGTTCCTTTCCACTTTCATAAGCCTTTGCTTCCTTTGGGGACAACGTGATTGCTGCTGTTGGAGGCGCTTCCAGGCTGTAAATATGCTGGATATATCCCCACACACCGCTTGCCTTAATATCTTCAAAAGTGCAGCCATAAAAACCGTCCATGCCACAATAAGAATAAGCGGCAGCTAAATGCGTAGAAACATACTTTGTCTTCCAGTCAAAAGAGGGCATATACTCCCCGGCAATGTCCCCAGGACCGCCATATCCATAATAAAGGACTTTCTGCAATTCCGGGTTGCTTTCAAATTCATTTGCTACATAATCCGAGGTCGGTGGGGAAGCCTTCATAGACTCCAGACAATATGCTACATGGCCATTTACAGTGAAATAGGAAGTAGAATAGTTCCCCACGTTAGAAGGGTATGGGATTTTTTCTCCCTGTACCAGATGTACATTGCTTCCTTTTTGCTGCTCCATTGCTGCCGGAACAACCGATAAGAACATTCCCTTATCCTCTTTTGGTGTCAGATCAATCAACTCTGCCCCTGCATCTGGCATTTCCGGTTCTTCCGTCAGTACCTCCGGTATCTCCGGGTCAGGGTCCGCCTCACCGTCCTCACCGGAGCCATCTTCGGTATGCTGGCTTACTTCTCCCTGGGGTTCCTGTGTGCTGTTTTCCCTTGCTTCTACCACAATTCTTCTCATAATCTGATAGGAAGGGTTTCCGCTTAACGGATCAACACAATAAAATGCCTGGTAAGAACCTGGGGTATTGAAATCAAAAGAATTGCCGGAGTCCCCTTCTGCTTTCAGAAACGTTACCTTTACTTTTTCATCATTTTTCTGAAAACCCCTGTAATCTGTTTCCAGGTCAAAGGGCTCTCCTGCTTTTATGGTAAGATCCTCTGCATACACCAGTTCTTCTTCTGTCAGTTGCTCCTTTACCTCTTCCAACTCCGGTAATGTTTCCGAAGCAGCCTCCTCCTGTTTTACTTCCTGTATCTGTGCATGTTCCTCAGACTGTTCAGAAGCCAGTGCGGTGATCCCTGTATTGAGTAACGTAGAACAACTAAGAAGAAGTGCCAGCGTCCCAGCCAGCAGCCTTTTCTTTTTTCCTTTCATCATAGCTTTGCTCCTTTTCATTTTTTCGTCAAAAAAAGCAGGCCACACAAGCCTGCTTTCCATTTTCTATCTTCTTTTTTCTATCATTTGTATACGGTCTGTCCCGTATCCAATGCACCTGTCAATCCCCTTTCTATTCCCTGCTCCCTGCATGGAACACTGCCAAAACAAGCTGCAGAACCAGCAGAAACAAACATATTACCAGTTTCCCTGTCAGATACAGCAGTTTCCCCACTGCAATGAAAATCCCTTTTACAACTTCCCATACACTTCTTCCTACTGCCATATCTTTTTCCTCCTTATTCTTCAAATGCCCCATAAAATTCCGCAAACCGTAAATCTTTTTCCATACAGGCTTCTTCCTTTTCCCTGTCCTCTGCTATCGCTCCACCGTCAGAAAGTTCTCCCTGAACTGCCTTTTCCAGCACACCTAGCTTCTCAAAGGCTTCTTCCTGTGCCATTGAAACCGCTTCTTTTACGATTTTACAAAATTGTTCTTTCTGGTTCTCCAGAAGGGTATTTAATAGTTTCATCTGCTGTACTTCTTCTTCCTGCTGTAGATACTTGGCAAAATAAACGATTGCTTCTGCTATAAAGTCGTCTTTTGTCTTGAAAATATCTTTGTTATACTCCTTCAGATACCGATAAGCCTGATGATGTACCGGTCTGCTTTTATACAGCCGCAGTGAAGTTGTATATACTTTTTCCGTATCCATAAGTTTTCACTTCCTATCATGCTGTCCGCATTTTCCTCTGTTTTGCCCGGATAATACTTTTCACTGCTTCTTCACAGCCCCTTGCATTGGCATGTATATCTGTTACAAACTGTACATCTTTTCCCTCATTGGCTCCAAAATGCTCCACAATGGAAGAACCGCCGCCCATAAACACCATTTTGGTCAGATCCAGATTATAATGGTTTGCCTGTATGATACCATAAATTTCCTCTGCGTAGGACTTCAAACAGTTTTTTATGACGTCCTGATACTGCTTCGGGCAGTCATAGCTTCCTGTCCTCATAAATGCTTCTGTAATATATGCCGGTACCCCTGCCCCTGTTTTGGCAATGGCTTCCTCATTGACTTTTCCGATACAGTACAAAGCTGCCTTATCTGAAATCGAATACTTCCCGTCCGGCATTCCGTCAACAAACTCTACCAGGTCGGTAGTTCCTCCACCAATATCTACTAAAAGGCAGTAACCGGGAACCGCTTCTAAAAGCGTATGGATCACCACATGCCCCTGCATAAAAACAAACACATTTTCCAACGACACATGATAATGTACCCCTTCATAACGGAAATGCAGTTCCTTTGTCTTTAACAGATATTTCTTGAAACTTTCTTTCTGCTGCTGAAATCTTCTGGGCGGCAGGGCAGCTCCCATTTTTACGGAAGCGTCTGTCAATCCCCGGAAACGCATTTCCTGCGCCAGTGCTGCAAGGGTAAGAAGATAATAATTTTCATTCTCTGTCTTATCCACACACTCCTTTTCCGGCACTTTCCCTCCCACATAATAAAACTGGTTCTGGTATTCCAAAATGTGCTCCAGGCTGTCCGGCCTTGCCTGCAAAGGCTGGATTGCTGCTGAGAATACCGTATTTGCAGTTTTCATGTTACGGTTTCCATGATCAATTCCAATAATCATTTTAGTTTCCACGTTCTTATCCTCCTGAAAGTTATAGTTTGTATTTTATCTTGTTCTCTTTGGTTCTTGACCTGTTTCTTTCTTTTCTTTGTCTATCACAGGAAGTTTTTCAAACAGTTCCCCCATCACAGCTTCCATTTCCTGAAACTTCATTTCATCTGGCATACACAGAAAAACAATCACTGCATCAGTCAGACGTTCCCCATTCTCTTTCCGGTAAAGTTCCGTATAGGAACCCCAACAACCGTCCTCACCCGCATAAAACTTTTTTGTCTTCTCATTTACTTTTATGAGGTATTCCTCGGTATCAACAAAAATTTTCCGAATGGATACTTTTTGTAGGTCGTATTTCATGCTGTCCATATAAACCGGAAGGTGTTCCTCTGGTGCAAAATAGACATACATTGTGCAATAGGTATCTCCCTCCGTCCCCATCTCCTGTAAGACAATCCCGGCTTCAAACATTTCCGGTGGAGCATAATCTACTACAAAATCCGAATCCTTACCCTGTGGAGATTTTTCAAAACGCCCTGAATCTCCAACCAGAAAATGTTTGGGGCACTGAATACGAAACCTTTCTTCCCTCATTCTGTATATTCCTCCATAATCTCACTAATATCTTTTTGAAATAACCGCTGAAGTCGGACAACTACATAGACATTGGGCTTTTGCTGTCCGTATTCAATCCTCTGATACGTCCGAAGACTGATACCCAAGACAGCCGCAAGTTCTATCTGTGTATATCCATGAGCTGTCCTGAATTTTCTTAATTTTGTTACTTTCTATCACGCTCCTTACGTCTGAGGGATAGCTTCCTGATAAGCAAACAGATTGGATATATAGCTGTTTGCTGTCAATGTGGCATTGTATAAAGCGGTAAGCAGCACTGCCCGGATATTATTGGCTTTCCTTGTACACTGCTTAATTGAGTCTATCACATACTCTACGGTAAACTTATCCAGCTTTTTATACATTCCCTGTACAATGCCAAGAGGTCGTTCTTCCTGATTTACCCTTATGGTCTTTGCATTGGACGTCAAAACATCTACTGCAAGCCCTACAATCTCATTGAGCAGTTTTCTGTCAAAAGGTCTGTCTATCCATATCGCATCATAATCAATCTGATCTTTGAACTGTTCTTCTGCTGCCTGATAGGATAAGATAGGATTATCTCTATACCCATTCCCTATTTCTGTTGTATTCTTTTGGGTACTTTCTGCTGTAGTCTTTGTAGTAATCTCTGTATTTGTCTGCCCGCTATCAGTCTGAGGTACCTCTTTGGGTATCCAGGGCTCTGTTTCCCTGTCGGGGTATGCTCCCTCTTTGAATGGTGACACCCTCTTCCTTTGGAAAGGGACAGCCCTCTCTTCTACAAAATGTATCTCTTCCTCTATGGCTGTATGGGAACTGATTTTCTCTGCTTTGGATTTCTCTCTTCTTTTTTCAAAGGAAACCGGATCTGCTCCTGTTTCTTCTGGATAAGTCAATTCTTTTAACCGGTCTACGATCAATTCCAGATACAGAACATTATTTACAACAATCCCATTCATGGAAATGGTTCTAAATACCCGTTTTACCACACCCAGCTTCTCTAAAAATACCACTGCATTTGTCGCTTCTTTTTTGGAAATCCCAAACTGTTCGCTGATCTGCTGGTAACTTCTCTGAAGAAGGTCTGACTTAAATTTCTTTCTTACCCCAATGACCTGTCCGGTTCCTTCATCTCTGATTTCTGTAGGCTTATACCAGTACACAATATCTGCCAGTATAATAATAGCTGTTAGATTTGGCTTTCCACTTTCTCTGATGATTGTCCGATACCACACCTGCGGAATGATATTTCCAGATATATTCAGTTTTGCATTTTCATCTACAATTTCATTTCCAGTGCTATAAATACCTCCATTCATACGTTTATTCCTCACTCCCCTGCTTCTTTTCTTTTTCAAATAAAGCACTTATTTCTTCATCTGCTCTTTTGCCTGCCACCAGACACGCATACAACGAAACGAGGAAAAAAATTATTCCAACAATCATAATCACCTTTATCATTGCTCTGTCCTCCCAAGAAAAAAAGGACTAAGCCAGCTAACAGAATCTTTTAACTAACCTAGTCCTTAACATATTTTTTTCAATATATTGTAACCGAATGGTTTTTCACAAACTTGACCGCCTGTGAGAATGGATATAATTTTGACAGGACCAGTAGCAATAGGTTTCTATCTTTAAGAGCCCCTGCCATTTGATTTTTACTATGAAAAATTCATTCCCGGTCTATGAATTTTCTACCTTTTATGGTATAATAGAAAAAAGACTAAATTGGCGTGAGCCCTTATTTTATAAGGAATCTGCTAACTTAGTCTTATTTTAACATAATCACCGGATCCGGATGTGCCGACAATTGCAACAAACTCTCCCTTCTTCACACTTAAATCAACTCCATCCAACGCATGAACTGCGTTATTACCGGAGCCATAAATCTTTTTCAGGTCTTTTGCCTGTAAAACCTCCATAAACGAGTACCTCCATGAAAAAATCTGTATGTATGAAAGGAAATGATCCTTTGATACATACAGATTATCGCATAGGATTCTTTCCACATTCTTTCCGGCAGAAAATGAAATCTAACAGTTTTGATAGAATTGTTGTTATTTCGGCAGAAATATGGAAAACGTACTTCCTTTTCCCGGAACGGAAGCAACCTTGATATAACCGCTCTCACCGGATATAATCTGTCGGGCAAGGTATAAGCCGATGCCAACCCCTTCTTGTTCCTGAACAGCATTTGAACGATAAAAACGGGAAAATATCTTTTGCCTGCTCGTTTTCCGGGATACCTGAACCGGTATCCGATATATCGATCCTTGTAAACATTTCGTAATTTACGGTAGAAATCGTGATTGTTCCATGCTCCGTATATTTGATGGCATTGTCTACAATATTAGCCAGTGCTTCCGCTGTCCATTTGAAGTCAAATGTAGCGGAAATATCTGTATCGTACAGATATATGGATAATCCTTTTCCAGAAGCCTTGGCGGCATATTGTTCTACTACGCTTTCAAGCAGCGGCTGAAGTGATGCTTGCTGAGGGGAAAGTGAAATGATCCCATTTTCCAGTCTGGAAAGTTTTACGAGAGAATCAATCAGAAATCGTAGCTTTTCCGATTGTTTGTACAGTGCCTCCACGTTTTCCTTTGCCGATGCAGGAAGAGTTTCCTCCATCAAAAGCTCGCTGTATAACAGCAGGTTTGCAATCGGCGTTTTCGTCTGGTGCGAAATGTCCGCAATCAAGGATTTGATTTTGTCTTTTTCCTGTGCCATATTTCGAGAAGATGCTTCTGCGGCAGAAAGATAGTGTGCAAACTTTGTTTCCAAAGCAGACAGCTGGCTTTCATCAAAAGTGATTTCAGAAAAAGAACCGGTAATGGCAGCGTCCAGCATCCTTTCGATTTCTTCCATCGTTTTTCTGACCTTTCTCCGCTCCCATAATACAACAGCTGCCGCCGCCAGAGAACACAGCAGTATGATCACAATGCCGGTTTTATTCATCTTTTGTCACCCAGCTATAACCGATTCCATAGACGGTTTTAATGTATTTCTGTGCCCCAAGCTTATCCCTCAGACGCTTGATCGTAACAGACAAAGCATTTTCATCCACATATTCAGCACCATCTGTCCAGATCCTGTCTACAAGGTCTCCACGGGTCATGGTTCGACCACGATTTTCAACAAGCAGACGCAGTAATTTTTGTTCTGTTTTACTCAATTCCACTTTTGAATCTCCCACATAAAAGGTCATTGCTTCAAAGTCAAAGTGAAAAAGATCAATATGGATCGGTGCATTTTTATGGCTTGACGTTTGCTTTCGCAGTTGGGTATTCACCCTTGCCCGCAAAACCGAAAGAGAAAAGGGCTTGGTAATGTAATCATCAGCGCCCCTCTCCAGTCCGTCCACGATGTCCAGATCGGTATCATTGGCAGTCAGCAGAATAACAGGAATCCCGGGTGTGGTTTCCTTGACCTCCCGGAGCAATTCAAGCCCACTGCCATCCGGCAGATTGATATCTAACAGGATCAGGGATACACCGCCGCAAAGCAGCTGCTCCTTCGCCGTTTTCAGGTCTTTGCAGGAAATAACCTTCCGATCATCTACTTTCAGTGCTTTGCATAAACCTTGATTCAAACCAATATCATCTTCAACAATCAATAATTGCTCCATATATCTCACTCCCTCGTTCCTCAAAGGTATTCGGCAAAGTTAATAACAAGACACAAAAATAACCGCCCCAGCGTGAACGGTTATTTTCAATAAGTATGTGGACTAACCGTCTATCAGTAGTACTCTTTTTCTATATTCATATTAGCACGCATATGTAAGAATGTCACATTTTTTTATTCTCAATATTGCAAGACTGCTGGCATTGCTATTTCTTTTCATTCAATAATTCTTTTACTCTTTTAACCGGAAATCTATCTTCAATATCAACTACTTCAAACAGATTTAATGGCAATTCCTTTTCACCAATCAGGAAAAGGTATTCATTAACAGCTCTACGATCAATCATAATCTTTCCATGTCCTGCCCAATGACGATTGCTCTCTTCCTTTTTCAGTCCGGAAATCCAATATTTATCACCATTCTCAATATCTATATAATTTGCATAGTTACCGATATTTTTCTGAAAGGCATGGTCATTAAAATAGATTGTTTTCTTACTTTTTGAAGTTTTGACATATCCAATCCATGCCGGACCATCATCAGAATATCCCGTTTTTAATTCAATGTACATCAAATTGTTAATCATTCTTATTCTCTCCTGATTCCAAATTTTGCAACATCTCAACTGTCGAGTAGACTAAGACCTCTCAATCTTAGCCCCTCACAGATCCGTACGTGCGGCTTTCCCGCATACGGCTCCTCATAGTAACATTCACTTTAATATAAGCAATAGTACGTTTTAGGCTTTGCTAATGGATAATACTTGAGCATTTCCACAAATCCATTCCATGTGTATGCCCGTCTACAACCTCTCCGATTCATGGCTTTAAACAGAAACTGCTGAACCCTATGTAAAAATGTTGTTATCTTTCGGAAATTCCATGTAACACCATAGTACCGATAGTGTCCGATTAGCTTCACATTCAATTCCTTGATTATCTCTCGCATCGGTCGATTTCGATTATCATAAATCCAATTCTTATAGGCTCTGACCTTTTGCTCAAACTTCTTTCTTGAAGTCTGTACTTTTGGTGCGAAACCTCCTTTTCGGTTTTTGCTACAGTAGAAAGTAAATCCCAGAAAGTCAAATGTTTCCGGTTTATGTTCTCCTCTTGCCCTGCGATTCTGCTCTGCAAATCTTCCAAATTCAATCAGTCTGCTTTTACTACTCTCAAGTTCCAGACCAAACTTTTCCATTCGTTCTTTTAACTCTTTATAGTATCTTTCAGCTTCTGACTTATATTGAAATCCTGCAACGAAATCATCCGCAAAGTTGACAAGAAAACACTCTCCCTGCATTTCCTTCTTCACTACAAGTTTGAACCACAGCGTCAGCACATGATGCATGTATATATTCGCAAGCATCGGACTCATTACGGAGCCTTGTGCCGAACCTTCCTCTGTTGGTTCAAATTTACCTTGTTCCATTATTCCCGCTTTAAGATATTTACGTATCAGCCACAGTAAGTTCTTATCCTGTATGTTCCATTCGAGAAACTTCATCATCCACTCATGGTCGATATGGTCAAAGAACCCTTTGATGTCAGCATCTACGATATAACTGATTTTCCCATAACTTATCCGTTGATATACCTCTTTTATCGCTTCGTGACAACCTCTGTTCGGTCTGAATCCATACATACAGTTTAGGAATCTTGGCTCATAAATAGTACCCAATATTTTCTTCACTGCCATTTGTACAATCTTATCCTCATAAGAAGCTATCCCTAATGGTCTTTTCTTTCCATTTGCTTTGGGAATGTATACCCTCAGCGATGGAAGTGGCTTAAAGGATTTGTTTTTCAGCCTTTGTACTAAATCCTTGATATTTCTGTCAAGGTTCTTCCCATACTCATCTTTGGTTACCTTGTCGATTCCGACTGCTTTGCTCCCATCTAATTCCTTATGACATTGCTTTAGCATATCTTCATTTATCAAATGGTACACTGATGTAAATATAGGATGTTTTGATTTTGCCGATATCTCAGCTATTCTTACTAATTTCGTTTCCATTATTTCCTCCGTCCCTGAGTACGGATAATGTGTCCTCAGTAAGACCTTTACTATGCAATCCCCTTCCCTCCATCGGCATTACCCGATATCTACAGTACTATGAGATTGTCCGACTACCTGCCATTCATTTGAAGTCCTCCGTTTTCAGTTGTGACTTCATACTCTTTTTCGAGAAACGGCAGGTTCTCCCCAGTTGATGTGTATTCACAATGTAAAAACATGATTGGTTCTCTGACTCCGCAGTGCCACATAATACTCGCCATATCGTATTACATGGTATTGTCTTCCGCACCAGTTAAGACGTCGACCGACTGAAGTTAACATTTCGAAGCTCAATCACTATTCAACCCTGCTTTCTTGCTGTCTACGCTTGTCAGATGCGTTACCGACATCATCCCAAGACTCGCTATTATCTGGTTGGCTAAACCTTGGATAAACCGGATTCCCACCGGCTTGACTACACACCCTTAGCTGGGCGCACAACTGGAATTTACCTTCTGCTCATATAAAATATATCAATAGCTTTACTTGCAAACTCTGCTGTGCCAACTCCTCCAACATCATCAATAATTTCCGTAAGTTCTCCTCCGCCGGCATACATTCTTCCAAGACCGCATAAAATCTTATCAGAACATGTATAAAAATGATCTGTAATGTAATCCTGAAGTTTCCTTACCTGCAACTGCACCTGTTCATCTTCTGGGTCCATTTCTTTCATTTGTCCGAATTCAACAAATAATTGCATAAACTCATTTGCAACAGTAGCTTCATCGTCTTTCGTCCAGTTCTTTGTTTTCTCTTCAAACTCCTTATACTCAGAGGTTTGTCCCCATTGTTCTTTTGCTCGTTTAGAATACTCATCAATCTTTGTTGTATCAAATACTTTAAAATCCATATATTTCACTCCTATTCCTTTTATTCCTCGAGCGAAACTAATAAGATTTTCAAGATGCTCTTTTTTCATAGTTAGCAATTCAATCTGCTGCTCTAATGCTTTGTTCCTGTCAAAGTTAGGGGCATCAATTATCTTTTTAATCTCCTTAAGCGGAAATTCCAATTCTTTAAACAGTAAAATTTGTTGCAGCCTTTCCAAGGATGTATCGTCATACAACCTATAACCTGACTCTGTATATTCAATAGGTTTTAAGAGACCAATGGTATCATAATACTGCAGAGTGCGTATACTCACTCCTGTTAATTTACTTACCTCATTCACTGTCATCATTGTCATTTCCTCCTCTCGATAAACATATCGTAAACTATTACGTTGCGTAGGAGTCAATAGTTTTTCAAAGAAATTTTCAAAATTAACAGCTTGATAAATTTAAATTTTCCTGTTATACAAACTGGGATTTCTGGATGCGTATAATATGCGAAAAAAACTTAACTCCATCTTAAATATAGTGCTGAGTTTCACTGCCATTCTTTAACACCATTTTCACCACACCAAGCAATGCTGCAAACAAAACACCAGCAACCGGCCATACAATCCATGTAATATCCCAGCTCATCGTCCAGAAGCTCCATGCAAGGTAAATCGCTGTAGTCAAGCACCAATATACACCAGAAAACGTGTCAGTCTTTTTCTTAAACAGTTTTTCTTCTTTTGTATATTCGCCTTCCTGAAGAAGGGTATCGTAACTGCTTTTTACCATCCCAACACGAACCAACAGATTCACTCCTATTGCAAGTATGAATAGCAGCAATCCAACGGAAAGGCCGCAACAATAGTCAGACGTTTCCATGGCTCCGGCAATAATTGTCGGAATCACTGCCAGTATACAAAGCACTACCCCAACAGCTGTTCCTCTGATAAAAATCGGTTCATAGGAATCTTTTTTTTCTCGTACTATTCCAGATACACCATACTCTGTTTCAAAGCATTCTTTTTCAAAATGTTCCATATGTGATTCTCGCATTCCATATGTAATAAACAAAAAGACGGCTGCCGCAACCATTCCAAGCAAAAAAACACATCCAAATACTGTTGCCAGAGATTCCGAAACATGAAATACGCCATCTTCTGCCATTGTCACAAGAACAATCAATAATATTGGACTTGAGATACACATACTTGTTGCGTTTGCCACTACTTTGGATCCATTTCTTTTCATGTCAAGAAATTCATTTGCATTCTCCATAGTTACTTTTTTCAACGGTTCTGCATAGCTTTCAGTACTTTCGTGATAGGTGATATTTTCTGCTTTCATTTCATCTTTTAATAGGTAATCTGTACTAACACAAAATAGCTCCGACATCTGTAAAATTCTTTGCAAATCTGGAACAGCTCCTGCACTTTCCCACTTAGATACTGCCTGTCTGGATACGCCCAACTGATTGGCTAGTTCTTCCTGTGACCATCCATTCTTTTTTCTTTCCTCTGTAATCTTATCAGCTAAAATCATTTTTTTCTCCTTTTGCAGATTTTATGAGCTCAATATAACAGTTTTGCTGTTTGCATTCCACCATTTCAGGCTGTAAATCTGTCAACCAGCAGTTGCAAATCACAAAAGAACTCTATGAATTCCGATTTTCCAACAATACAAGCAGGAAATTATTTATCATCTGTATTGTTTTCCTTTTTCTTATGAGTCGAACCCAAGCAAAGAAATGAAGAACCAAGACATAACCATACTATAGCCATAGAACTTTCATTTCCACTCGTAAAACCAATAGCTGACGCTATGAAAAACAGAACTGATGCAATGTAAAATAAGATTGATTTGTTTATCCCTTTTTTCATAAATAAGAATCTCCTCCAAATTCCGATTTTTCGTTCTCTGCGCCTTCCCAATAAACTGGAATATTCTCAATTCTTCATCTCTGTTTTTTTCCTTTTCCAATTAATTAATAGACCAATCGTTGAAATAACAAAAATTAATGCTGATTTTAGAGAAAAAATACCATCAGTAACCACAAATATGATAAACGTGGCCAATGGAATATAATTAAGAATACTTTTCAAAATTTTCATGTCCAATCCTCCTTTTTAAAATCTCATTAATCTTATAAAATATTTTGTTCTAAAAATTACGATTTTCTCAATTCTCCAAACTTGAATTTATAAGTTCAACTCAAACATCCTGTACTCTGTCTATCCAGTATCTTCGTAATACATTTCTTTGACTTCTACAAATCAAAAACCGCAGCTTATATAAAGGCGTTCTGCTGACTTACAAGCACCCAGAACATCAAGGCGTACAGCTTTTTATGCTTTGTTCTTGCAACGTTCTATATTTCTTATCTCCCTGGTATTTAACGTATCTTTTTCCTATAAGTCCGTATTGTACAATAACTGCTGTCCAATTTTCAAGATTCCTTCAGACTTTCTCTATATAGTGCATATTCAATACCCCAGCACAACCATATAATCCAGAATCGCATGAACCAGCACTGGAATCCAGATTGTGCCTGATTTTTCTTTCAGATACTGGAAAATACATCCAGTTAATATCAGTCCTAGCATTTGTGACGTAATAAATGAAAATACATAAACCAGTGTGATTTTTCCCCAGTTTGTATAAGAGAACAGATGCATGGCAGCAAACAAAATATTTGGTACAAGATAACGGATATAATTATTTTCATCTTTTAACAAATACACACATATACCCCTTACCAAAAGTTCCTCTTCCATTGCAATAAATACCGTATAATACAGCAAATTATACAATATTGTTATTTTATCTGCTTTTGTGATCAAACAGAAAACGGTTACTGCCCCAAGAATCGCTGTCAGGATAAGCACCGTTGTCTTCTGCTTTTTTCCTGATATTTTCAGGTACATTTCTGATATGAATTTTTTTCTTAATATCATGAAAAAAATTAAAATCACTATGATTGCAACCATAGAAACAACCAGACTCTGGCGAAAAATACCAAAAATATTATCAGATGCATTTCTGACTACAACGACTGTACCATTTTGTTTCCATGTATAAATAAAATAAGCGGCTACTAAAATATCTGCTGTACATATGAGAAATATAATAATAATTCTCACTGGCAAAGCTAATGTTTTTTTATCTTTATCTGACATTTTTATTTCAAAGCCTCCCAGTCAATTCGTTCATTTCTGTAGAAAAATTCTCTTTCGGTATAAACCATTCTTTATAAAGGTTTTTAGCCTACTCCTACAAATTACGATTTTTCGTTCTCTGCGACTTCCCAATAAACGGGAATTTTACGCTTTCTTAATTGGATGTCTAATTACAGTTTTCCATTTTTCTGGGGCAACCTTTCTTGCATCAGACATATAAATCTCGTGGTGTAACCTATCTTTGTTAATATCATTAACATATCCATTTTGTTCTAAATAAGTATCCATAAGCGCAACAGTTGCTGGCTCATTATCAAAAGAACCTATATGCATAATTTGAACGCATAATCCCTCATCAATCGTAAGATACTCTGCTAACGAACAATCAAGTTTCTTCTTTTTCGTTGCTGTTTCTACCGCCCAGTCAAAATCAGCTTTAGAAATGAAATCAGGCAAACGGATAACAGAAATCCAGCTGAAAGCAGACTTATTTGTATAATCTACACTCTCGACATCATCCTGCCACCAAAAACCTTCCAATGGCGGAACAACATATTCAAAAAATCCTTCAATTTTATAATCAGTCTTGTAACTCATTTTTAATGTGTATGCAACAGCATATAGAACACTGATTGCTTGTTGATATGCTCCGCCTTCTTCATTTGGATTGCCTTTTCCTCTAACTGCAATATAATTTGCCTTAGGTACATTTACAATCTCTGGTTTGTTCTTCGGCATATAGAATTCTTTATACTCTTTTTTAAAATCAAAAGCCATAATAACCTCCAAAATTCCGATTTTCTCAATTCTCCAAACTTGAATTTATCACTCTGTCAGTCGATTCTCCTCGCCCCAGACACAGAGCTGATCCAGCACAATCATCAGCGATTTCCCACGCTCCGAAAGTGCATATTCTACCTTCGGCGGAATCTGCGGATACTCGGTGCGGACGATCAGTTTATCCGCTTCCAGCTCCTTGAGATTCGTGCTGAGAGTTTTGTCGGAAATGGTTTTCAGATACCGTTTCAGTTCATTGAATCGCACCGTCTCAAACTCCATCAGGCAGTAAAGAATGACCATCTTGTGCTTGCCGGAGATCAGCGACAGCGTGTAGGCAAAGCCGGTGTCCTCGAAATTGGCGTTCTCGATATAATTCTTTATCATTTCACTTTCTCCTAAAGATAGTACCTATCATAATAGACAGTACTTGAATTTCTGTTTTACTCGGTTATAATTATAAGCAGGATGAACAGTCCTGTCAATCTGATCACAAGGAGAAGTTATCATGAGAACAAAACTGAAAATCACCGAAGGCATTTTCCCCATGCCGGTTCTGATGGTTGCGACTTATAACGAGGA
>NZ_JBWJVQ010000194.1:0-7029 GCF_056339875.1 Blautia sp. ZXY-1-C6 | reverse complement strand
CCAGTTCTTTCAGCGTATCAAGAACACCCATAAAAGATGCTTTTACTTCCGGATCAAGTCCCTCTGCCAGATATTCTTCAGGAACTCCGAATTTCATCCCCTTGATATCTCCTGTCAGTTCTTTGGAGAACTGAAGATCTTCTCTTTTCATGGATGTGCTGTCTTTTGTATCATGTCCTGCGATGATCTCCAGAAGAGCTGCACAGTCAGATACGTCTTTTCCTACAGGACCGATCTGATCCAGGGAAGATGCATAAGCTACAAGACCGTAACGGGATACTGTTCCATAGGTTGGTTTAATTCCGGTTACACCACAGTAGGAACTTGGCTGACGGATAGATCCGCCTGTATCTGAACCAAGTGCCAGATAAGTTTCTCCTGCTGCCACTGCTGCACAGGAACCACCTGAAGAACCACCTGGTACATGTTCCAGATTCCATGGGTTTCTGGTGATGCCGTAAGCGGAGGTTTCTGTTGTACTTCCCATGGCAAATTCATCCATGTTTGTTTTTCCGATAATGACCAGTCCGGCTTTTTCCAGACGGTCAATGACTTCTGCATTATACTGAGGCACAAAATTCTCAAGAATCTTTGATGCACAGGTAGTTTTCTTTCCATTAATACAGATATTATCTTTGATCGCGATCGGTACGCCTGCAAGAGGACTGGTATAAGTACCGTCCTCGATGCCTTTTTGTACTTCTTCTGCACGTTTGTATGCTTCTTCTTTATATGTGTCAAGATAAGCGTGTACTTCTGAATCCTGTTTCTCAATCTGTTCAAAAACAGTTTTTACTCCATCCAGGACGCTGACCTGACGCTGTTTTATTTTTTCCCCAAGCTGCAGGGCTGTTAATTTTTCCAACTCCATTGTCCTGTCTCCTATCCTATGGTTTTCGGAACCTGATACTGTCCTTCTTTTGCCTTCGGTGCATTTGCCAGCATTGCTTCTTTGTTGTCTCCGTTTGTGACAACGTCCTCACGAAATACGTTTTCGTCCTGGAAAATATGGGACATAGGCTCTACTTCCGATGTATCCAGTTCATCCAGTTTCTCTACATAATCAAGCATTTTCTGCATTTCAGCTTTTGCTTTTTCCTTTTCTTCTTCTGAGAGGGAAAGCTTGGACAGGATGCAGACATTTTCCATTGTTTCATCATCTATGATCTTTGCCATGATTTTCTCCTTATATATACTGCCTGTAACATTCTATATTGCTTTTATTTCCGACTTATTTACGGTTCCAGACGGTTCATATCTCGAGGGAAGAGACAGGTTTCACGAACATTCTCTTCACCAATAAGTTGCATGGTCAAACGTTCCAGACCGATTCCCAGTCCACCGTGAGGCGGCATACCATGTTTGAAGGTATCCAGATACTGTTCCATGCCTTCCTGCGTCATACCTCTGTCTTCAATTTTCTGTACCAGCATATTGTAATCATGGATACGCTGTCCGCCTGTTGTGATCTCAAGGCCTTTGAATAACAGGTCAAAGCTTAAGGTAAATCTTGCGTCTTCCGGATCATCCATTGCATAGAATGGACGTTTCTTTGACGGATAATGTGTGACAAATACGAAATCTGAGCCATATTCTTCTTTGAAATACTGTCCGATCAGTGCTTCTTCTTCCGGCTCCAGATCGAATGGATTTCTGATCTTACGGTTGTATTTCTGTGATACCAGTTCCTTGGCTACATCGAAACGGACTGCCGGGATTTTGGATACATCCGGGATCTCAAGCTTCAAAATCTGTACTTCTTTTGCATATTCTGTTTTCAGAAGGTTCATGGCATACTGGAGGAATCCTGTTTCCATTGCCATAATTTCTTCGAAGCTGTCAATATATCCCATCTCGAAGTCCAGACTGGTGTATTCATTTAAGTGACGTTTGGTATTATGTTTCTCAGCCCGGAATACGGGGCCTGTCTCAAATACTCTGTCAAATACGCCAACCATCATCTGTTTGTAGAACTGTGGGCTCTGCGCAAGTACTGCAGGTTTGTGGAAGTAACTGAACTTGAAAAGGTTTGCTCCACCCTCTGCTCCTCTTGCTCCGATCTTTGGAGTGTGGATTTCTGTGAATCCCTGTCCGTAGAGATAATCGCGGAATGCTTTTGTCAGTGCCTCCTGAATTTTAAATTTGGAACGCTCCTGAATGTTTCTCAGGGAAATCGGTCTGTAGTTTAATTTTGCTTCCAGGGAAGTGTTCAGTTTCCATTTGTCGATTGCCATTGGAAGTGGCTCTGCCGGTGTTGATAAAATATCAATATGACGAATACGAAGCTCTCTTCCGTGGGGTGCTCTCTCCTCTTCATGCAGGATTCCTTTCACCCTGATCGTCATTGCTTCCTTCAATTCATGAATGGAAACATTTGCCATTTCATTTTCATAGACTGTCTGGAATAAGCCTTCCCTTCTTCTAAGAATGATAAATGCCACATCACCCATATTACGGATGCTGTGAACAGCGCCTTCGATTACGGCTTCCTGGTTCAGGAGATTATTACCTACGAGTTCCTCCCAGGTATTGATTTCTTTTTTCCATGTTCCATCCATAAATTCCATTTCCTCATCCTCCATTTCTTCATTTCTGAAAACCTTTGTGATATCTTCACTGGTTTCAAGTTCAAAAGGCTTTTCGTGCAAGCACAACGACTTTTTGGCTTAAAACCCTGGAATATCAAAAAGGCGTAATCAGAAAATCCGGAGACACCTATCCCCTGGACTCTCTGATTACGCCTTTGTAATCATTCTTCCTGTTATTATCTATTTTATGTTTGTTTGTGTTCTTTCTATATATAATATAATGTTAGGGTTAAAATGTATTTTGCCTCTAACTTGATATGAACAAAAATATATTCTGTATATTACCACATATTCTGTCAAAATAATATCGTCATTTTTTACAAAATTTTCCTTATTATTTTCGGATATTTTATTTAGAACGTGTTTGAAAAATCAGATTTCATCATACATCAGCATGAGTAACATCTGTGCAGTTTCTACCATGTTGGTTCCTGAATCCATGCTGCATTTCTGGATGTGTCGATATGCTTCCTCTTCTGTCATCTGGTTTTTTTCCATCAGAAGGCGTTTGGCATTCGAGATATAATTCTGTTCTTTTTCTGATCTGGGCTTTGGTTTCTTTTTTTCTTTTTTGATCCGGCGTTCCAGATGATAGAGCATGTCATTGACCGTATCTATCAGTGCGCTTGCTTTCATCGGCATCTGTACAGTGCTGACGGAATTCGGTGCTTCATCTATAATACGCTGAGAAGCCAGAAGCAGCATTTCAAAATACTGTGGCAGGTCATCGAGAGCGTCTTTATAATAGGCATCTGTCAGCTTATACCCGCATATCAGGACACCACTGTCAAGTTCTGAGATACTGGCCAGCGCATTAGAGACAGAGCTGCAGACAGAGGCTACTGTGAGCCCATGTCTGTTAAGTATTGTGCGGATTTTCTTTGCGTCTTCAATTTTCGGTAACGCAATCACAATGCTGCTGCTCATAACTCTGCCACTCCTATTTCTATTACAGCCTGAGTTTCCGTCCACTGCTTATTGCTTTTTACAACCTCCGCAGGGGACTTGTTTGATTTTGATCAAGCGGATGTTCGCAATC
The DNA here is from genome assembly GCF_056339875.1 of Blautia sp. ZXY-1-C6. NCBI lineage: Bacteria > Bacillati > Bacillota > Clostridia > Lachnospirales > Lachnospiraceae > Blautia > Blautia sp. ZXY-1-C6. Next base: position 3,402 of record NZ_JBWJVQ010000194.1, on the reverse strand, counting down.
CGCTTCGCTACTTGCTCATAACCGAATAACTGCTTCGCAGTTTATCAGAAGAAGCTTCGCTCCTCCTGATACAAACAAGTCCCCACTCACTGCTTATTGCCTTTTACAATTTCTACAGGGGACTTGTTTGATTCGATTAAATTCTGTATAAGTATTCCTCGATTTCCCAAGCTGAAATTTCTCTTGTATAGCGAAGCCATTCTTTTTTCTTGGCTGCTGCGTATTCTTTACAAAATTCTGTTCCAAGTACTTCTTTGATCCAGTCACTCTGTTCGAAGTAATCAATTGCTTCGTTCAAATTTCCCGGAAGATTTTCAATCTTCATTGTTTTCTGATCTGTTTCGGATAACTCTCTGCTGGAGGACTTAGTCGGATAAATCTTCTTATTGATTCCATCCAGTCCTGCTGCCAGACATACTGCAAATACCAGATACGGATTTGCTGCTGCATCCGGACTTCTCAGTTCGATCCTTGTCTCCATACCTCTGGATCCCGGAATTCTTACCAGTGAATTCTGGTTGTTCTTTGTCCATGTCAGTTCTGTCGGGGCTTCATAGCCCGGAACCAGACGTTTGTAGGAATTTACGATAGGATTGGTGATCAGTGCCATCTCTTTGCTGTGAGCCAGAAGACCTCCTACGAAGTAATAAGCTTCTTCGCTTAATTCCTGTGGATTTCCCGGATTGACGAATACATTTCTTCCATCTTTAAATAAGGAGAAATGAATGTGCATTCCGGAACCGTTTACTTCTGCCCTTGGTTTCGGCATAAATGTCGCATGAAGTCCATGGCGTTTGGCAATGGTACGGACCGTCATCTTAAATGACATAATCCGGTCTGCAATCGTACGGACTTCACCGTATTTGAAATCTACTTCGTGCTGTGCAGGAGCAGTTTCATGGTGAGAAGATTCTACCTCAATCCCCATGTCTTCCAGATTTAATACAATATCACGTCTTGCGTTTTCACCCAGATCCACAGGACTGACATCCAGATATCCGGCCTTCTCATGTGTTACAGTAGTCGGAACTCCGTTATCATCTGTATGAAAAAGGAAAAATTCACATTCCGGATCTACCAGACAGGTGTATCCCTCCTTCTTTGCCTCCCGGGCGGTTTTCTTCAGGATATATCTCGGACTTCTCTCATGAGGGGTTCCGTCCGGACAATAGATATCGCATAACAGTCTGGCAACTTTGCCCTGCTGTGGTCTCCATGGGAGAATTGCAAAGGTGTCAGATCCGGTCTTAAGTACATATCCGGTTCGGATTCTCCTGCGATTCCTGCGATAAAGGAACCATCTACGATACATCGGTTATCCAGCGCACGGGGAAGTTCCCGGGCAGTTATGGCGATGTTTTTCAGCGTTCCGAACATATCTGTGAACTGGAGACGGATAAATTCCACGTCTTCCTCCTCAGCCATCTGTAATATTTCTTCTCTGGTATAATTCCCCATTTTCATTCACTCCTTGTCAGCATAGTTTCTGCTGTTTTTGCTTTCTTAATGATTCTTCGATACAGTTTTGTCCTGTCTGGAAGTTTTATAGATTCTTCTTATAATGATATAAAAAATGGCGCACTTTCTACAGTTACTTTTCTATAGAAAGAACGCCTTTGTTCATGTAGGCAATTATAACAACATGCTTATTTTTTGTCAACTGCTTATTTTTCGTTAATAAATCATCGACTCTTTCCATGTTACTGTGCGCTCCGATCTCGACAACACACTTTGCAGCTTACTTATAATCGCTATTTTGAGAATACCGCATCATTCCTTGAAAGAAGATATACGCAATACTGATTCATACTGATTCCCTCTCTCTGAGAATGTTCTGCCAGTAGTCTATGCAGGCTTCTTGGAATTCTCAGTTTAAACTGTCCGGAATAATCTTCAAGGCTATCCGGCTCATGGATTTCTACTCCTTCTTCTAATGCAGCTTCAAGCCATGCTTTTTTTGCATCCAGGGCATTTGAAATTGCACTTTCCACTGTTTCTCCGCAGGTAATGCAACCAGGGAGATCCGGATACGAAACTACGAATCCTCCTTCGGTTTTATCTTCTACAACTTCCATACGATAGGACATTGACATATAATCATTCAGTGTCTTCATGATTCTTCGCCTCACTTTCTACTATTTCCCTTACCATTTCTACATATACTTTCTTTATCGGCTCATGTTTTGGTATTGTAATAGGCATACATCCAGACTTTCTAAATGCATACAATAATGACTGCTTCCACTTCTCGGAACATTCATTTCATATCCATAACTTTTCCAATACTTTTCGCAATCTCATCAAAATCCGAAGATCTTTTGATAAATTACATATACGTGTTATCAGTTTATCCCATTTTGACATTCTTATATCTCCTATTTATATTATATGTGGTATCGTATAATATGGTGTCAATCAATTTTTCTATGCCAAATTTGACAAAATGGTTTCCGCACTCTCCGAAAGAGAGATACGCAAAATATAAATTCAAAAATACTGTCTTTTGTGCTTAATCATAAAGGGAAATGGATGAGCCGAATGGTTCAAAAATTATTTTAGATATGTAGATATGCAAATTTAATGTAACAAAAGTATTATTTGCTGTGGATAATAGCAACATGTTCCGACTCAAAATTATAAGCGGTTTTGCTTAGAAAATCAATAAGCTTATTGTAAAAAAAACATCTACCATACTCTCATAGATAACAATGACAAAAAATAAAAAGCGAAGTATATATAGTAACCTTTGCGGACCGGTTCTTTGCTGTATATATTATAATACTCTGAATCGGCATCCATATCCAAAGGAGAATACTAAATAATTCAAATTTATACGCTATCCAATAACAGAGCATCGGGAGTAACAACAAGAACATTCCAATAACTGACTTGCATTGTAATTTTTCTTTTAAAGAATATCTGAGCGGAAATCCTTTTTTAACTAAACGTAATTCATTTTGCACATTATCAGCTCACAACATTCTGTCCTAATATCAATATAGAAAACAATAATACATACTCAATATATTTTCCCTCTTATCTGCGATAATAACATTGTGATTAAAACAATCGCAAAATACTGATACATAATCTGTTTCTTTCTTCTAATAACACTAACCACCTCATAAACCATCAAAAAACGGTAGCGGTTGCCATAAAATATATTTCTTCATCAGTCCCTTCATTTCTCTCTGATTATTTTGGAAAAACACTTCATCCTGTGTTTGCAAGACTGTATCATATTCCCTATTCAAAAAACCATATAACATCTGATTATATTGTTGAAAGAACGGGATAATTGCTTGATAGCTAAAATAAGGATATAAAATGAAATATAATCCGTAAATGATCAATAGTACACTGGCAACAAATACACTTCTATTAAAAAAGCAAATCATTACT